>MPNF01000206.1 GCA_002238885.1 Alphaproteobacteria bacterium bin95
GTGCGGCCTCCGGCAGGCTGGCGCAGCGGCGCCGGTCTTGACCTTCGGGGGGTGGAGGGCATAGATGGCGTCCTTCCTTGCGAGGCTTTCCGCGTGGTGCCCATAGCTCAGTTGGTTAGAGCGCCTGGTTGTGGTCCAGGAGGTCGCCGGTTCAAATCCGGTTGGGCACCCCACGGCCCGCTTGCGCGGCGGAGCGGGCGCGGGTGAACGGCAAACGGCCGTCCAGAACGCCGATCCGCGATGCGGCTACCCTCGTCATTCTGCGCCGGGAAACCGGCGAAGTGGTGATGGGCGAGCGCTCGCAGGGCCATGTCTTCTACCCGGAGCACTATGTCTTTCCCGGCGGCAGGGTGGATGCCCAGGACGGTCATGCGCCGGCGGCGCGCGAGCTGCGCCCTGAGGTTGAGGAACGGCTGCGGAGTTCGGCGACCGCGCGGCGGGCGCGCGCGCTGGCGCTCGCAGCGGTGCGCGAGACTTTCGAGGAAGCCGGGCTGGTGGTCGGCGAGCCCGTCAACGGTGTGGCGCCCGACGGCCTTTCGGACGACTGGCGCCACTTTTACGATTCCGGCTATGCCCCGGCGCTCGACAAGCTCACCTATATTCACCGGGCCGTAACCCCTCCGGGCCGTCCGCGTCGTTTCAACGCACGCTTCTTCGTGATCGACGCCGAGCATGTGCGCGGCGATCTCAGCGAAGGGTCCGGCGAACTGCTGAAGCTGCACTGGGTCGGACTCGCCGATGCGCAGCGGCTCAGGCTCCGGCCGATCACGGCGCTCGTGCTCAAGGAAATCGAGGCCCGCCTGGCCGAAGACCGGCTGCACGACATGACCCGGCCCGTGCCGGTCGTGAAGACGCTACACGGCAAGCGCGTCATGGAATGGGACTGAACGAACCGGCCTCCCCCGCAATGCGCGGCCGTTCGGCCCTGCTGACGGTCGATGAGATGGGCCGGGCCGACCGGCTGGCGGCAGACTATGGGCATTCGGGCTTCGAGCTGATGCGCAATGCCGGTGCGGCGATCGCCGATGCGGTGCGCCGGCGCTGGAGCCCGCGTCCGGTTCTGGTGCTCGCAGGACCCGGCAACAATGGCGGCGACGGCTTCATCGCGGCCGAGAGACTGCTCGCCGCCGGCTGGCCGGTGCGCGTGGCGCTGCTCGGCCGGCGGGAGGCGCTCGCCGGGGACGCGGCGGAGGCGGCGCGAAGCTGGCCGGGGCCGGTCGAGCCGCTTGGAGTGGAGGCGCTGGGGGACGCCCGGCTCGTCATCGACGCCCTGTTCGGGGCCGGGCTGAAACGGCCTGTCTCCGGCGCTGCGCTGGAGGCTATGGAGGCGGCAAGGGACCTGCCGCTGGTTGCGGTGGACCTGCCGAGCGGTATTGCGGGCGATACGGGTGCGGTGCTGGGCCACGCGCCCTGCGCCGACCTCACGGTCACCTTCTTCCGCAAGAAGCCCGGCCACCTGTTGCTGCCGGGGCGGTTGCATTGCGGTGAGGTCGAGGTGGCCGATATCGGCATTCCGGAGGCGGTGCTGGACGAGATCGGACCGTCCGCATTCGAGAATGGGCCGGATTTGTGGACGCTGCCGTTTCCGGGGCCGGAGAGTCACAAATATACGCGCGGCCATGCGGTCGTCTGGGGCGGAGCGGAAACGACCGGCGCGGCCCGGCTGGCGGCGCGGGGCGCGATGCGCGCGGGCGCGGGCCTCGTGACCGTTTCCGCACCGGACGAAGCCTGGCCGGTCTATGCCGCTTCCCTGCCGGGGGCGTTGGTCGTGCGGCGCAGCGCGCCGAAGGACTTCGCCCGTCTGCTGGAGGATGCGCGCAAGAATGCCGTGCTGGTCGGGCCCGGGGCCGGCCTTGGCGGCGAAACCGTCGCTGCTGTTGAAGCGGCCTGCGCGCGCGCCGGAGGGGTTGTGCTCGACGCCGACGCCCTGACCGCCATGGCGGGGCGGCTGCCGGCAGGCAGGGGCGAAGACGGACTGCTCACGCCCCATGACGGCGAGTTCGCGCGCTTGTTCTCCTTCGACGGCGACCGGCTCTCGAGGGCGCGTGCAGCGGCGGCGGCCAGCGGCTGGACCGTATTGCTCAAGGGCGCGGACAGTGTGATCGCTGCGCCGGACGGGCGCGCGGCAATCTCCGCGAACGCACCGCCCTGGCTGGCGACCGCAGGCAGCGGCGATGTGCTGGCCGGGATGGCCGTTGGCCTGATGGCGCAAGGCATGGCTGCGTTCGAGGCTGCGGCTGCGGCAACATGGCTGCATGGAGAGGCGGCTGAAGAGTTCGGACCGGGCTTGATTGCAGAGGACTTGCCGAACATGTTGCCGGCCGTTCTTCGCCGGATGTTCGCCGCATGAACCAGACTGAAGCAACGGCTTCGACGCTCTTCGACCGTACGCTGGCGGGGCTGAAGGGGGCTGTACGGGGACTGATCGGCGGCGATATCCTCGATCCGGACCCCGACCTGAAGAAGGGAGATGCCGAGCGCATCCGGGAACGCCTTTGGGCATGTCTCGAAGGCACGGGCGGCGAAGTCTCGGCCCGCAACCGTGCGGCCGACCTCGGCAAGGCCTACCTTCAGTTGTCGCAGACCGGCCGCCGCCGCTATCTCACTATACTGGCGACAGAATTCGACCGGGACCCGGCGGCAGTCGAGCAGGCAGCGGCAGCGCTGGCGGCAGCGCCGCCGGAGGACCGGGCCGCAGCGGAAGACGCCCTCAGGGATGCGCTCAGCGCTCCTCGCGAACGCCTGCTGCGGCAATTCAATACGCTCGCCGACGGCGTGAAGTTCCTGGTCGATCTGCGCTACGACCTCATGCGCTTCGCACGCGAGGATGTGGCGCTCTCGGGCCTGGAAAAGGACCTGAAGCGCCTGCTGGCGAGCTGGTTCGATGTCGGCTTTCTGGAGCTCAGGCGGATCGACTGGAATGCCCCGGCGTCGCTGCTGGAGAAACTCATCGACTATGAGGCCGTGCATGCCATCCAGAGCTGGCAGGACCTCAAGAACCGGCTCGACTCGGATCGCCGCTGCTACGCCTTTTTCCACCCGAGCATGCCGGACGAGCCGCTGATTTTCGTCGAGGTCGCGCTGGAGGCGGGGCTTGCGGACAGTGTCCATGCGCTGCTCGACGAGGAGAGCCCGGTCGGCGATCCGTCGCGCGCCGATACTGCGGTGTTCTATTCGATCTCCAACGCCCAGCGCGGCCTTGCCGGCATTGCGTTCGGAGATTTCCTCATCAAGCGCGTCGTGGACGACCTGCGCGCCGAACTGCCCAATCTCAAGACCTTCGCCACGCTTTCCCCGATCCCCGGTTTCTCGCGTTGGCTCGAGAACAATCCCGACGAAGCCGTCGAGACCGCCCTGGCGAAACCGGGGTGGTGGGAGGACCCGGAGACTGCCGAGGCGGCAAAGGGGCCGGTTCTGCGGGCGGTGGCGCGCTATCTCGTCCACGCCAGGCGCAGGGGCCGGGCGGCCGATCCGGTCGCGCATTTCCACCTCTCCAACGGGGCGCGCATGGAGCGGCTGAACTGGCTGGCAAACGTTTCCGAAGCCGGGCGCGCCCAGTCCGCCGGCGTCATGATCAACTACCTCTACAGAAGCGACATGATTGAGGCGAACCACGAGGCCTACAAGGGCGAGGGGCGGATTGCGATGTCTTCGGCGGTGCGCGCGCTGGCCGGGAAGCGGGAGAACAAGACCCGATGACCGCCGCCCGCCGCCCGCTCATTGCCGGCAACTGGAAAATGAACGGCCTCGCCGCCGACGGCCTCGTTCTGGCGCGTTCCCTCGCGGCGGCGCCGGAAGGGGCGGCGGAGCTCCTGGTCTGTCCGCCCGCGACCCTGCTGGCCCCGGTCGCATCGGCGCTGTCAGGCAGCCCGGTAGCACTCGGCGGGCAGGACTGCCATGTGGAGGAGTCCGGGGCGCATACCGGCGACATTTCGGCGGAGATGCTGGCCGATGCCGGCTGCTCCCATGTCATTACCGGCCACTCCGAGCGCCGCGCCGACCATGGCGAAACCGATGCGGTCGTGCGCGCAAAGGCGGCAGCCGCGCACCGGGTGGGCCTCATCGCCATCGTCTGCGTCGGCGAGACGGCAGAAGAGCGCGATGCGGGTGAGGCCGAAGCAGTGGTTACCGCGAGCCTGCTCGGCTCCCTGCCGGAGAGCGCCCGGCCGGAGAACACGGTTGTTGCGTATGAGCCGGTCTGGGCCATCGGCACCGGGCGCACGCCGACCGTGGATGAAGTCGTTGCCGTCCACGCCGCGCTCCGCGCAGCACTCGGCGAGCGGGGAGGGGCAACGCGCATCCTATACGGCGGCTCGGTCAAGCCCGACAACGCGGCCGCTCTGCTCGCGTCCTATGACGTGGACGGTGCGCTGGTCGGCGGCGCAAGCCTTTCCGCGGCCGATTTCCTTGCCATCGCCGGGGCGGTCTGAGCGCCCGCGCGGGCCAGATCGATCAGGGCGCGTTCGGCGATTGCCCGGTCCGGCAGGCCGGTTGTCTTGCAGTCGATTTCGGCCCGGTTGAGCCGCGCAAGCGCAGCAAGGATCCGGCCTTGCGGCCAGCGCCGGAGCTGGCTGCGGAATGCGTCCCGCCGGCGGAAGAAGACCGGCGGGCGCAGGCGGGTCATAACGCTTTGCGCGTCCGTGCCGGCGGCTATGAGGGATTGCGCCGCATCCAGGCGCTGGAAGTGACGGCCGACGGCCCGGAGGATCGATACGGGCGCCGTCGTCTCTGCCGCCGCCCGGTCGAGGGCGGTCGAAAGCGCGGCGAGGTTGCCGGCGCCCGCGGCGAAGGCGATGTCGTCGAGGGAAAGCACCGCGGAGTCGCCGATGCAGGCCACGGCATCCTCGAGCGTTATCGTCCCGCCCTCGCCGGCATAAAGCGCGAGCTTTTCCGCCTCCATGCGGGTCGTTATCCGGTCGTTGCCGAGGTGGTCGGCGGCGAAAGCGAGCGCATCGGGCTCGATCCTGGCGCCGGCGCTCCGTACGGCATGCTCCACCAGCCGGGCGACGGTGTCGTCGTCATCGGCGTAGCAGGGCAGGGCAGCGGCGCGGTCGTGCGATTCCGCCAGTCGGCGCAGTTTCGAGCGCGGCGGAAGGTCGCCCGCCTCGACCACGATGAGCGCGTCGGCGGCGGGGCCGTCCAGCACGGCTTCAAGCGCCTTCTCGCAATCGTCCCCGGCGGCGCGCAGTCGTATCAGCCGCGTGCCGCCGGTGAACGAAATGGCAGCCGCCTCATCGGCCAGCCGGGCCGGGTCCGCCTTCAGGTCGGGCCCGGTCAATCCGGCGACCCGGAAGGGATCCTGGATATCCTCCACGACCTGGCCGGCCAGCAGGCGGGCGCGTTCCCGCACCAGCCCTTCGTCGGGTCCGTAGAGAACCACCGCGAGCAGTTCCGGCGGCGGCGGATTGCGGAGGAACGCGGCGATCTGCCGGCCGGACAGTTTCACCCTGCCTTTTCCCCGCTGCGGAAGAAAAGCGCGAGCCGCCGGGCGATCTGGCCGCTCAACGCATCGACGCCGCGCTCGCGGGCCGCGCGCTCCGCCGCCCGCGTTGCAATGGCAGACGGCAGGACATCGTGGCTGTGGACCGAGCGTGCCCATCCCCGCAATGTTGGCCGGTCGCCGCCCCGCTTTGTGAGTTCGAACTCGGCAGTGAGTGTCAGGTCGGAGCGGGTTACGGTTTCGTTCCTGCCGACGAGCGCGCCCGCCGACGTCGAGCGCAGCCGCACGCGCAACCGGTACTCTGCGGGAACGCGAGGCCCGCCAGGGGCGAGGCGTTCTTCCAGACGCCGACTCAACAGGAGGCCGATGCGGTCCGGAATCGGCTCCACTTCCACCTGCGCCATGAGGGCCGTGACATCCGGACTCTGCTGAGGTCGGCGCGCGTGGACGGGCTCGAGCGTGCAGCCGGCAAGCATTACGCCGAGCAGCAATCCGGCGACGGCGGCTGCGAGTTTGTCAGGCCACGACATTGACGATCTTGTCGGG
>MPNF01000207.1 GCA_002238885.1 Alphaproteobacteria bacterium bin95
CCTCTGGATCGCGGAAGGCCGTCGTGTCGCCGTTCGTTGGCAAGTACCAGCCGAATTCGAGCTGCCGCATATGCCTGTCTCCCCGACAGGCAATCTAGCATGGATTTCCCGGCTCCGGCCCCGCGATCCGCCGACGGTCGTTGTCGCGAGCGCCATGGCGGACACGCGCCGGCGGTTCCGGCCCGGTCGGGCGCACACGCCGGACTTGCCTTCCTGCCCGCCGGGGTCCTATCCGGTATTTCCGATGCCCTTCCGGGGAGGCGCGCCCGATGGACAAGCAGACCGACCTGATTGGAAACTGGAGTTTCCCTGCCCCGATCCGTTTCGGCGCCGGGCGCATAGGCGAGCTCCCCCAGGCCTGCCTCGAACTCGGCATCCGCCGGCCCCTCCTGGTCACGGACCCGGGACTCGCGGCGCTGCCCATGGTGAACGATGCTGTGGAGTCCTGCGTGCAGGCGGGACTCGCATGCGCCGTCTTCTCCAATGTGCGCGCGAACCCGGTCGAGGCCAATGTCCATGAAGGCGTGAGGACGCTCCGGGATGGGGACCATGACGGAATCGTCGCCTTCGGTGGCGGCAGCGCCCTGGATGCCGGAAAGGCGATCGGCTTCATGGCGGCTCAATCGCGGCCCATCTGGGACTTCGAGGACCGAGAGGACTGGTGGACCCGGGCCGACGAGGACGGCATGGCGCCGGTGGTCGCGGTTCCCACGACGTCGGGCACGGGCTCGGAGACAGGGCGCGCCTCGGTGATTACCGACACCCGGACCGAGCACACCAAGCGCCGCACCTTCGGTGCTAAAGCATTGATATAGCGTTTGTTTTTCCTCGTGCAATCGCAGGTTTGGGGTGGAAGTGCAAGTGCGTTTTCCCCCGCCTGCAACAGAACGCAGGAGGAAAACACATGCCCAATCGCCGCCTCACACAGAGCCGGGTCGAGGCCTTCAAGCCCCGCAAGTCCCCATACGACATCCGCGATACCGAACTGAGAGGCTTCGGAATTCGCGTCCTGCCCTCGGGGACCAGACGGTTCTTCGTCCACAGCCAACATGAGGGCCGGCGCTTCTGGAAGATTGTAGGCGACGCCGACAGCATCGGTCTCGACGAGGCCCGCCGGCAGGCAGTGGAACTGCTGGCCGCAATCCGGCGCGACGAAAAGCCCGCCCTTCCCGAAGACAGGCTCTTCGAAGCCGTGGCCGAGGAAGTCTTCGACCGCTACGGGCGGCACTGGAAGCCCGGAACCATGAAGGTCAACCGGAAATATCTCCGGAGCGCGATCCTTCCGTGGTTCGGTGGAAAGAACATCGCCGGTGTCACGAGGCAGGACGTACAGAACTGGTTTGCCTCTCTTCGCGCGACGCCTGTCACGGCCGACCGGTCCGCGCCGATCCTTTCCGTCATCATGCGCCAGGCGGAGATTTACGGCTACCGCCCGGAAGGCAGCAATCCCTGCGCCGGCATCCGCCGCTACCGGCGCAAGGGTCGGGAGCGGTTCCTGTCCGAGCCGGAGCTTCGCCGTCTCGGAACTGTGCTCGATAGCCATGAAGCCCGGAATCCGCGCGATACGGGGTTCATCCGCCTGCTGCTGCTCACCGGCTGCCGCAAGAGCGAGATATCGACGCTTCAGTGGTCCGACTACAGGGAAGGGCGGCTGTTCCTGCGCGACGGAAAGGCTGGTCCCCGGACCGTGTGGCTGTCCTCGCTCGCCCGAGCCGTGCTGGAGGGGCTCCCCCGGCAGGGCCGATGGGTCTTTCCCTCGCCGCGAACCTGCGGGCCGATGTCGTCGGCCGTCTTCGAGCGCTTCTGGAGTCGCGTCCGCGAGGAGGCGGGCATCTGCGATGTCCGGCTTCACGACTGTCGTCATACATACGCCAGCATCGCCATCATGCAGGGCGAAACCGTCACGACGACGGCGCGGCTGCTCGGTCACAACGATCCGCAGACGACGCTGAAATACGCCCATCTCTCCGACCGCTCGGTCCGGGAGGCCGCCGACGCTCTCGCCATCGTCCTCGGGGAGGGCTGATCCATGCCGAAACGCAGGAGGCTCACCGACGCCGGCATTGCAAGTTTTCGTCCGGAGGAACGCGAATACACGGTCTGGGATACCGGGGTCGCCGGGCTCGGGGTGCGGGTGCGTCCGTCCGGCAGCCGGACCTTCGTCTACCGCCGCAAGACGACCGACGGCATACGGAAACTGTCTTTCGGTCCGGCAACACTGCGCAAGGTGGAAGAAGTGCGCCGCTCCTGCATGGAGGCGGCAACCGCCGCTACCCGCTCGGACGCCGCCCGCGGCGAGAAAGCACCACTGTTCCGGGACTTCGTCGCCGGTCGCTGGAAGGCGGATTGTTTCGAGCGCTGCAAGCCTTCCACGCAGAAAGGGCTCCGAAGCACGCTGAAACGCCACCTGCTGCCGGTCTTCGGAGCGCGGCGCCTCGACCGCATCACCCGCAGCATGGCGCTCGGCTGGTTCGAGGCCGCCAGCCGGACCGCGCCGGGAGCCGCCAACTTCGCACTCGCCCGGCTCCGGCAGATTCTCAACCATGCTGTCGCCTGCGGCCATATCGGAGCCAATCCGGTGCGCGGCATCCGGCGCAATCCCCGCCGAAAGATGACGCGCTTCCTGTCCCGCGACGAGATCGTCCGCCTCCACCTTGTCCTCGACCACCATGCCGGAGGTTCCGCTTCCGAGGCGCAGCAGGCCGACATCATCCGCCTGCTGCTGCTGACCGGCTGCCGAAAGAGCGAGATCGTGTATCTCCGCCGGGAGGAGGTCAGGGACGACCGGCTCGAACTCGCCGATAGCAAAACGGGACCGAGAACGGTCCTGCTGAACGGTCCGGCCAGGGAAATTGTCGAGCGCCGCATGGCCGAGGGGACCGGTCCCTGGCTGTTTTCCTCCGTCAAGGACCCGTCGCGGCCCCGCGCGCGTGAGCCCTGGCTCTGGAACCGGGTGCGGCGCGAGGCGGGCATCGAGGATGTGCGCCTGCACGACCTTCGTCATACCGTAGCCAGCCAGGCGGCGATGAACGGCGTTCCCCTACCGGTCGTCGCCCGCCTGCTCGGCCACAGCGATGTGCGTATGACCATGCACTACACCCATGTCGGCGACCGCGAGATCGAGGCGGCAGCCGAGAGGGTCGGGCGGGCCATCGGAGCGATGTTAGCCGGAAACGCAGCCATCGACCGGAAGACGGCGGCTCCGTGATTGCGCCCGACAGTCCTCATTGATCGGTGCAACATTGATGCGTTCCGGTAATGAGAACCACGCGCCGACGGGCGTCCACACCGCGCTTCCTGGCCGCTCAAGCTGTCGGGCGATGAAAGCCGTTTTGCAACCGGCATTTAGCCCGAGCGGCGCTTGAGCGGCAGCGCCCGCCGCGCACTTGCGGAGACAATTCCCGAACCGCCGCGCGGCTTCCGGGCGGCAGTATAGGAAGCACGAGGTAACAGATCAATGCATGCGGGCGCGCGCGCCGGCGGCGTCATTCACCCGGCCCGCAGCGTCGTCGGCGGTGCGGGCTCTCGCACTACCGCCGCGCCGCAGCGGCCGCCGCACATGTTCCCGCAGCGCAGGATCGGGCCGTGCATACGCCGCTGCTCCGCACAGTCGTCGCCCGTCGCGACGGCACGGCGGGCGATTGCGGCGTGTAACGTGGCGCGCTACAGTGAATCATGAGGATCAGGCACAAGGGGCTGCGGGCGCTGCACGAACGCGCCGACGCGGCGCGGCTTCCCGCCGGTCTCGTGCCACGGCTTCGGCGTATCCTGTTCCGTCTGCAAGAGGCGACCCATCCGGGAAGCGCCGACGCGCCCGGCTTCCGGCTGCATCCCCTCAAGGGCGACCGGGCGGGCCAATGGAGCGCCCGCGTCTCGGGCAACTGGCGCGTGGTGTTCCGCTTCGAGGACGGCGAGGCCGTGGACGTGGACCTGATCGACTACCACTGACCGGAGGGAGTGCTGACCATGAACGACATCGCGAACGATCGCGTCGGCCCGATGCAGAACCCGCCGCACCTGGGCGAACTCATCCGCGAGAGCATGGACGACCTTGGCTGGAACGTGACCGAGACGGCGGCGCGGCTCGGCTGCGAGCGCGCAACGCTGTCGCGGCTGCTGAACGGCAAGGCGGGAGTGTCCGCGAACATGGCGCTGTCTTTGGAGGATATCGGCTGGGGCACCGCCGAGCACTGGATGCGGATGCAGGCGAGCTACGCGCTTGCGCAGGCGCGTCGGGAGAGGATCGCCGCCGAACGGCATGCGGGCGGCTTCCACGCATGATCGGTGGGCAGACCGGGTAGTATCCTGGCGGCTGCCCATCATTTGTTTTCGGCCAACGGCAGCCCGTCCTCCGCCAAGGAGTATGTCCGCCAGCAGGCGCACACGAACGGCATGGAGAGCTTCTGGGCCATGCTCAAGCGGGGCTATCAGGGTACCTTCCACAAGTTCAGTGAAAAGCACCTTGACCGGTATGTCGGGGAGTTCGCGGCCCGTCACAACGCCCGCCAAGCGGACGCCGCAGACCAGATGGAAGCCGCCTCGCGCTCACGCCCACAAAGCACAGCGCGAGAAGAACCCAACCTCCCAGCTATGGACAACATAGCTGGGAGGGATTCCCTATGTCTACTCTTGCTCATCGGACCCGTACAGGTTCTCCTGCACCGCCTTGTCCAACATGCGGGCAAGCCTTGCGGCAGCCGGTAACGACAGGCCGTAACGATGAACGCTCGTCTCGTCTTGAGTCAGCGGAATCTCTAACCCCAGAACAACTATGGGCAATATGGGGGATTGACGAACATCAACTGCGCGAAGCTCGTGAAGCTCTTCGTATCCCATGAGATTGAGCATGGGGCGGGGGGCTGACGGAACGGGTGTCAGCTTCAGTTTCGGTTCATTCATGGCAGACTTCCCTCCCCGCTCTACTGGCGCTTCGCGCCGAAGGCTCCGACGATGTTCAATTGCTCGAAGACGCCTAGAGCCTCGGCATGGTCGGAGCCGTAGAAGCCGCCCTGAATCTTGTTGCCGGCTGAGCCCGCCTCGAACTCGCCCAGAATGTCCACCGGGACGCCTGTGAAGCGGACGGTCGAAACGGAGTGCGCCCGGAGCCGGTCGATGTTCTGGATGTTGGTGAACGCGGCACCCAGCATCCGGGTGTCGAGGCTATAGGTCAGCGTCGCGTCGCCTTGGAGAAGATCGCCGCGCCCCGCTCCGGTCGCCGGAGTGCCGACCATCAAGCCTTGCCATGTCGCGCTACCGAGCGGCCGCGACCCGCTCAGGTCGCCGCCGGCGGTCCCGTATCGCGCGTTGACCTGTACGCCGCTGTAGACGTCACGGAAGGTTATGACGCCGAACGCGCCATGATCCATCCACGCTCCAAGTGAGCGGGAATCCGCGTCGATTTCCCTAGTCAGCGTGATTCCGTGTTTCGAGCCGACCAGCTCGCCACTCACAGTGGCGTCGAAATCGGAAAGATCGACCTGGAGGCTGTCTCCGGTCGTCGGCTCGGTCCAGGCGCAGGTCGTGGCTGGACATGAGGCGGGAGCGACGAAAGTAGGAAGGTCGCTCGAAGCCGTGTTCCCATACATGCTCGAAGCGATCAGGGAATCGGTGCGGGCAAGGATACCAGGCGCACGGGCGCTCTGGGCCGCGAGCGTCTCTGCGGGCGCGGCGGCGCCGGTCAAGGTTTGGATCTGATCGAGCGCCGCGCCGGGATTGGTGGGACCGCTGGGTCCGCCTCCCGTGTTGCCCGTGGTGGCGCTGCCGCCGCCTCCGCCGCCACAGGCGGCGAGCGTCAAAATGGAAAAAGCTGCCATCGTCATACGCATGGTCGTTCTCCCTATGGGGTTTGCAGCCGCGGCTGGTGCCGGGCCGTTGCAAATCACCGTGGAAAACACGACGCCCTACCTATTCGCCGGGCGCAGGGAGCGACCCCTTG
>MPNF01000208.1 GCA_002238885.1 Alphaproteobacteria bacterium bin95
AGGCCGTGGCGCTTCAGGAAGCGGTGCAAGGTGGAGGTTCCGAATAGGAGGCCATCGGCGGCGAGTCGGTCGCGGAGCGCGCGAATGGTGAGCCCCGGCCTTCGCTTCAGCAGGTGGACGATCCGCTCCCGCTCCGCCTCAATCCGCCACGACCGGAGATCGCCGCCCCTCGGGTCGGGGCGCAGATGGCCGCGCTCCCGGTAGCGTTTCACCCAGCGGCTGACGCTGCGCCAGTTGACATCGAACTGGCGGCCTGCCGCCGCCAGGCTCATTCCCTCCTCCAGCACCGCCGCGGCCGCCCGGCGGCGCAGGTCCTCGCCATAGGCCCTGCCCCGCGACTGCCTCTTCATCGATTCCGTCATCGTTGCTCCCCGGCAGCGCCGCGCCGCCCTGCCTACGGTCTTGCCGCCGCACCGGCGATGTTGGCCGCCCCGAATTACGACAGGCCGGTCGGTACGCCCGCGGCCGGCGCGCGCACCTCCCCCGCCCGGCCCCGGTGGCCGGTTTCGCCCTTCCAAATCCCGAATAGCGCCACAATGCGGCCCGTGCCGCACGCGCTCAGCATCGTCAGGTCATTCGCCTGCCTGTTCCTAATTTATACTCTCTTGAAGGGGAATATAGGCCATTTGGATACAAAATCAAACTTTCTTCAGGAAAAAAAGCTCATGTGTGGCCTTCCGCCGTAACCCGGACGCCCGTAAAGCCTGCCCGAACCCGATCCAGAGCCGGCCGTGGTACACTGCCGGAAACAGTGAACGGGAGGCAGGCCATGTCCGGGGAAACAGCAGCGGTCGGGACCCTCGACTATCGCCTCAGCCCCTTGCCGGTACGCAGTAATCTCGTCGCCGCCCAGCAGCGCGCCTGGGCGCGTCTGGCGGAGCCGGGCGAGTGGTGGTCCGGCGCGGTCCGGGTCGCCATCGCCGAGGAAACCCGTGCGGCGGAAGGCTGCGGGCTCTGCCGTGAGCGCAAGGCGGCGCTATCGCCCTACGCCGTGGCCGGAGCGCACAGCGCGGCGACGGACCTGCCGGAAATCCTGGTGGAGGTCATCCACCGGATCCGCACTGACCCCGGCCGGCTGACCCGCCGCTTCTACGAAGAGGCGCTGGCCGGGGGCCTCAGCGACGCGGAATATGTCGAGACGGTGGGCGTCATGGCGACGGTCATCGCTGTCGACAGCTTCTGCGATGCCATGGGACTGCCGCGCCACAAGCTGCCGGCGCCCGCCCAAGGGGAGCCGCGCCGCCAACGGCCAGCCGGTGCGAAGGAGGGCCTCGCCTGGGTACCGACGGTAGCGCCGGAGGACCTGACGGAGGGCGAAGCCGGCATGTATGACGGCCTCTCCGCCGTGAACATCCACCGCGCTCTGTCGCTCGTGCCGGCGGAAGTGGTGGGCTTCTTCGACATGGATTCGGTGCACTACCTGCCGGACGGGCAACTCCGTGACTACGGCACGGAATACCGCGCGCTCACCCATGCCCAGACCGAGTTCCTCGCCGGGCGGGTGTCGGCCATCAACCGGTGCGTCTATTGAACCACCAGCCATGCTGTGCTGCTCCGTGAGAGCGGCCGACACACAGGCGACGACTACGACCTGACCGCCATCGTCGAGGACGGCGCGGCCAGCGGCGGCGTGGCGGCAGGACAAGCGCTGGTCCGCTACGCAGACGCCTTCTACGAAGACGGGGACGCCTTCGCGGCGGCGCGGGACCGGCTGCATGAGGAGATCGGCGCCGAGGCGCTGGTCGATGCCGCGGGCGTGCTCGCAATCTTCAACGCCGTCGTCCGGATCGCCGATGCGACCGGCATTCCGCTGGAGGAGCAGAAGGCGCGTATGAGCGCCGATTTCCGGGGCGCGCTCGGCATAGATGACTATCCCGCCGCCGCCGGCAAGGTGTGAAGCGGCGATTTCCACCTGTTCCCGGAGGCGAAGCTGTGGTTTGCTCCCGTGCCATGACCGAAATCGACGATCCCATCGCCTTCGAGCTGTTCAAGAACGCCATCTTCTCGATTGCCGACGAGATGGCGCTCACCATCTGCCGGACCACATATTCCGGCGTGCTGCGCGACAATATGGATTTCTCCACCGCCTTCGCGGACGCCGACGGGCGGCTGGTGGCCCAGGGGCTGACCCTGCCGGGCCATCTGGGCTCCATCCCTACCGCGCTCGCCACGGTGGTCGAGCGGTTCCGGGACGACATCCATCCGGGCGACGTGTTCTGCCTGAACGACCCGTTCGACGGCGGCATGCACCTGCCGGACATCTTCGTCTTCCAGCCGATCTTCCGCGAGGGGCGCCGGCTCGCCTTCGCCTGCACCATTTGCCACCACACCGATGTCGGCGGCCGCGTGGCCGGCTCCAACGCTTCCGACTCGACCGAGATCTACCAGGAGGGGCTGCGCATCCCGCCGCTCAAGATGTTCGAGCGGGGCAAGCGCAACGAGACCCTCTGGACGCTGATCGAGAGCAATGTCCGCCTGCCGGTGCGGCTCGGCGGCGACCTGCGCGCCCAGCTTGCGGCGTGCCACATTGCGGAAGCCGCCTTCCTCGATCTTGTGGACAAATACGGCGAGGCGCGCGTCGGCGTCTATATGGAGGCGGTGATCGACTATGCCGAGCGGTTGACGCGCGCGGCGCTCAGCGAACTGCCGGACGGGACATGGTCCTTCGAGGACTGGATCGACGATGACGGCATCGATATCGGCAAGCCGATCCGCCTGTTCGTCACCTTCACCAAGACGGGCGACTCGATGCAGGCCGACTGGACCGGGTCGGCGGCGCAGGTGAAAGGCGCGATCAACAACACGCTCTCCTTCACCAAGGCAGCGACCTATTGCGCGGTGCGCTCGATCCTGCCGCCGGGAATCCCAAATAATGAGGGGGTGTTCCGCGCCATACAGGTCACCGCGCCGCCCGCCACCATCGCCAACTCGGTGCTGCCGGCGGCCTGCGCGGCGCGCGGTCTCACGGGCTTCCGCATGGTGGACTGCGCCTTCGGCGCGCTCGCGCAATGCGCGCCGGACAAGGTGTTCGCCTGCTCCGACGGCGGGAACACGGGCGTGTCCATCGGCGGCTACGACAAGGAGCGCCGGCCCTTCATCTATGTCGATTTCGCCTGCGGCACCTGGGGCGGGCGGCCCTATGCCGACGGGCTGGAGGGCAATTCCAACATGTTCGCCAACATGGCCTCGCACTCGGTCGAGGTCACGGAGGCGGAGCAGCCGGTGCAGGTGCTGCGCTACGACCTGGTGGCGGACCGGATGGGGCCGGGTGCCTATCGCGGCGGCGCGCCCTACCGGCGGGAATACCGCTTTCTGGAGCAGGAGGCGGTGTTGCAGGTGCGCGCCGACCGGATGGCCTTCCGGCCCTACGGCCTTTCGGGCGGCGGTCCGGGCGAGCCGGCGGCGAACTACCTGAACGGCGAGCCGGTCCCCTCCAAGATCACGCAGAACATCCATGCGGGCGATGTGTTCCTGCACGAGCTGGCGGGAGGCGGCGGCTGGGGCGACCCGCTGGAGCGCAAGCCGGCGGCGGTGGCGCTGGACGTGCTGAACGAGCTGCTCTCGCCCGAGGGCGCGGAGCGGGATTACGGCGTGGTGCTGGCTGCTGACGGGCGCACGGCGGACGAGGCGGCAACGGCGAGCCGCCGCGCCGGGATGCGCGCCGCAAGCGCGGGCAGCCGCGCGGCGGAATAAGCGGTCGGGGGTACAGTCTCGGCAGGCGCTGCCTCAGGCCGTCACGCCGCGTTCCGGCTCGCGCCTGTTTTCTGGGACGCGGCGGCAATGGAAGCGGTCGAGGTCGATGGTCGTGAAACGCCCGTCGAGGATCAATTCCGACAAGGCCCGGCCCGTTGCGGGCGCATGCTGGAGGCCGTGGCCGGAAAATCCGGTCGCCGTCAGGAAATTCGCAGGCGCGCCCGGCCATGCGCCGATAATCATGTTGCCGTCGAAGGTGTTGTAGGCGTAGTGGCAGGCCCAGGCGTTCCTGAGCCGGATTGCCTCGAACGCAGGCAGGCGGCGCGCCAGGCGCGGCCAGGCTTCGCTCTCGAACCCGTCCAGGTCCGGCTCCCAGTCGAAATCGCCGGTGCGCTCATAGTCGGAAATGCCCGAGATGAAGCCGGCGCCTTCGGGCCGGAATCCGATCGAGCGTCCGTCCGTGACGTCCGTGGTAAGCGGCAACGGCTCGATCTCCGACCGGCATTCGAAAAACCAGGTCGTGCGCGGCATCGGGCGGACCGGGATGTCGAGGCCGACCATCGCGCAGACTTCATGCGCCCAGGCTCCGGTATTGTTGACGACCCAGTCGCCCTCGAGAACCTCGCCGCTTTCGAGCGCGACAGAACGGACGAGGCCGGAAGCGACATTCAGCCCGACTACGGAACCCGCGATGTAGCTGACGCCGAGTGACCGCGCCTTGCGCCTGAGCGCCATCAGCGCGCCGTGCGAATCGATCCAGCCGTCGTCGGGGGAATGGGTCGCACAGACCACGTCTTCCGTGCGGACCGATGGGAAGCGGGTCGCCGTCTCCGCCGCGTCGATGAGGTCGACATTGCAGCCGAGGCTTCTCTGGAGCGTGTGATTTTCGCGCATGATGCCGGCCAAATCGGCCGAGGTCGCGATGTGCAGATAGCCTTGGCGGCGAAAGGACACGGTGGCCTCCTCGCCATCGACCGCCATCGTCTTCTCGTAGCCCCGGTAGAACTGGTGGCCGTATTGCGACATGCGCACATTCTCTTCCTGCGAGAACATGACCCGCACGCCGGCCGTGGTGCGGATCGAGGCGGCATGCTCATAGGAGGGATCGCGCTCGACCAGCGCGATGCGCAAACCCGGCTCGCGGGCGATCAGGTGGTAAGCCGTGCTGCTGCCATGCAATCCGCCGCCGATGACGATGACATCGTATTTCATGGGCCCGCCCCGCTTGCCGCCCGCCGCCCCTGCGTTCATGGCGCGAGCGTCCGGCCTTCATAGCTGCTGCGTCGCCCCGGCGATAGCGGCGTGGATCGGAGGACTTCTCTGCCGCAGGATTTCGCCTCCTGCCGGAATCGACGCCCTTGACGGCGCTTGTTTTTTTGTAGTGACATAAATGATGCAGATCGAATACGACTCCGCCAAGCGCGGCGCCACGATTCGAGACCGTGGTCTCGACATGGCCGATGCAGGCGGCGTGTTTGAAGGCGACACCATCACCATCGAGGACGAACGCAGGGACTATGGCAAGACCCGGTATATCACGGTCGGATTTCTCGCCGGTCGCATGGTGTTCGTGGCGTGGACCCCGCGCGACGGCTCTCGCCGCATCATCAGCATGAGAAAGGCCAATGCCCGTGAACAAGAGCTCTACATACCCCGGTTCCGATGACGACCTGCCGGATTTCAGCACCCCTGAGTGGCAGGCGAAATTCGCTGAAGCCCCGGTGCGCCGAGGCCGGCCGAAATCCGATGTGACGAAAGTTCGAACCACGCTTCGTCTCGACCCTGACGTCCTCGCCGCCTTCCGCTCGGGCGGGCCAGGTTGGCAAAGCCGCATCAACGATGCGCTCCGAAAAGCGGCCGGGCTTCCCTGACGTATTTCCGCTGTTCCGTTGGCGTCTCCCAGCCGTCAAAACAACGCCCCGTAAGCATCCAGAATGTCTTCGAACGCCGATGTCAGGCCGTCGAACTCGTCGGGGCCCATGGGGAGTGAGAGGACCATCATGCCGCGGCGCGACACGTAATGCGCGCGGGCCATCATCTCCAGGTGGAAGAGGGCGCGCGCTTCCTTCGGCGCGGCGTCGGTGTCGGCCGGGCCGGTGAGATCGGCATCGGTCGGGTGGAACATCATCATCGAGCCGTAGCCGGTCACCTGCGCGGGCAGGTTGCGGGCCTCGATGGCGCCGTTGAGGCGCTGGC
>MPNF01000209.1 GCA_002238885.1 Alphaproteobacteria bacterium bin95
CGCCTGCGGGCGGTTCAGCGTCACGACGGCAATGGCGCCTTCGCGGCGCTCCAGAACGGCAGGTCCGGTCATCGGCGTTGTTGTCCTCGCTCAGGCGGGCTCTACGAAGCTGCCAACCACTTTCTTGTCGCCGGTCTCGAAGGCGACGGTCAGCTTTTCGCGGTCGATGGCGCGCACGGCCCCGTAGCCGAATTTGTTATGGAATACACGCTGGCCGACCTCGAATTGGCCGGTGCGATCCGGGCGGGGGGCGACTTCCCAGGCAGGCGCATCGATCACGCGCCCGGTGCCCGCGCCGTAGCGCCAGGCGGGGGCCTCGCCGAAACCGGTATCCGTTTGCCGCTCCACATGCTCGTCCGGCAGCTCGTCGATGAAACGGGACGGCAGGGGGCTGAGCCACCGCCCCATGACCATGCGGCTCATGGCGGAGGAGATGGTGACGTGCCGGCGGGCGCGGGTGATGCCGACATAGGCGAGGCGGCGCTCCTCCTCCAGCCCGGCAAGACCGTTCTCGTCCATGGCGCGCTGGTGTGGGAACAGGCCTTCCTCCCATCCGGGCAGGAACACGATGTCAAATTCGAGCCCTTTGGCGCCGTGCAGCGTCATCAGCGAGACGCTTTCGGCCTCGCTGCCGCCCTCGGCCTCCATCACCAGGGAGACATGGTCCAGAAACTCCTCGAGGGCGTCGAACCGGGCCATCTGCTGCACGAGCTCGCCCAGATTCTCCAGCCGGCCGGGCGCGTCGAGCCCCTTGTCCTTCCGCCACATCTCGCGGTAGCCGCTCTCTTCGAGAATCGCGTCCGCAAGGTCTGCATGGGGCTCGCTGCCGAGCCGGGCGCGCCAGCCGTCGATGGCGCGGCAGAAGCCTGCCAGCATATTGCGCGCGCGGACCTTCAACTCTTCCGTCTCGACCACCCGGCGGGCGGCTTCGGAAAGCGGAATCCGCTCGGCGCGGGCGAGCCGATGCACCGGCTGCAGGGTGGCGTCGCCGATGCCGCGTTTCGGCAGGTTGACGATCCGCTCGAAGGCAAGGTCGTCCTCGGGGAACAGGACGGCGCGCAGATAGGCGACGGCGTCCCTCACCTCGCGGCGCTCGTAGAAGCGCGGGCCGCCGATGACCCGGTAATTCAGCCCGAGCGCGACGAAGCGCTCCTCGAAGGCGCGCATCTGGAAGGACGCGCGCACCAGCACCGCCATCTGTCCGAGGCCGGTCCCGGCGCGTTGCAGCGCCTCGATTTCCCCGCCGACAAGCCGCGCCTCCGCTTCCCCGTCGGGAACGGCGTGGACGGTGATCGGGCGGGTGTCCTCGCGCGTCGTCCAGAGCGTCTTGCCGAGCCGGCCGCGATTATTGGCGATCAACCCGGAGGCGGCGCCCAGAATGTCGCCGGTCGAGCGGTAATTCTGCTCCAGCCGGACGATCCTGGCGCCCTCGAAGTCGTTCTCGAAGCGCAGGATGTTGCCGACCTCCGCCCCGCGCCAGCCATAGATCGACTGGTCGTCGTCGCCGACGCAGCAGATATTGCGGCGGCGCTGGGCGAGCAGGCGGAGCCAGAGATACTGGGCGACATTGGTGTCCTGGTATTCGTCCACAAGGACGTAGCGAAACCGTTCCTGATATTGCGCCAGCACCTCCGCGTCGCGCTGGAAGATCGTCAGGTTGTGGAGCAGCAGGTCGCCGAAATCGACGGCGTTGAGCTGTTCGAGCCGCTCCCGGTAGGCCTCGTAGAGCGCCGGCGCGCGGCCGTTGGCGAAGCTGCCCGCCTCGTGGGCCGGCACCTGGTCCGGGCGCCACCCCTTGTCCTTCCAGCGCTGGACGATGGTCGAAAGCTGGCGCGCCGGCCAGTGCTTCGCATCCACATTCGCGTCCGCCAGCACCTGCTTGAGGAGCCGTTCCTGGTCGTCCGGGTCAAGGATCGAGAAGGAGGGCCTGAGGCCCACCAGCTCGGGATGGCGGCGCAATATGCGCAGGCCGAGCGCGTGGAAGGTGCCGAGCCAAAGACCCTCGCTCATCCCGCCGATCAGCGCGTCCACCCGCTCGCGCATTTCCCGCGCCGCCCGGTTGGTGAAGGTGACGGCGAGAATCTGGCTCGGCCATGCCCGACGCTCGGACAGCAGCTGGGCCAGCCTCGCGGTCAGCACCCGCGTCTTGCCGGTGCCCGCGCCGGAGAGCACCAGCAGCGGCCCCTCCAGCGTCTCGACCGCCTCGCGCTGCGGCGGATTCAGACCGGCGAGCCAGGCCGGCTCGACGTCAGAAACAGCAGGCAGGGCGTCGTCCATGGGGTCAGGCTATCACGATTCGTCAGGCCGCCTCCGCCTCCGCAAGGAAGCCGCGCACAAGGCCGAGGAAATGCTCCAGCCGGTCGTGATGCACCCAGTGGCCGGCGCCGGCGACATCGACGAAGCGGGCATCGCGGAAATGGGCGGCGCGCCCGTCCGCCTCCGGGTCGCCGACCCAGCTTTCGAGGCCGCGCACAAGAAGCGTCGGGCAGCTTATCCGCGACCAGAGCCGGAAGCTCTCCTCCGGATAGATGCCGACGGGGCGGTCGGCGCGGCTGTAATTGTCGAACTTCCAGCTATAGGTGCCGTCCTCGTTCTGGTTCGCCCCGTGGACGGTGAGGTGCCGCGCCTGGGCCTCGGTCAGGTGGGGATTGGCCTCCTGCATCCGCCTGTAGGCGTCTTCCAGCGAGTCGTAGCGGCGCGGCAGCCGGCCGGAGAGGCCGCGCTGCGTGTCGATCCACTCCCGCAGCCGGTCGTCGATGGGACGGGCATTGCGGGCCTCGATCTGCGCGGGCGAGGCCCCGAGCCCTTCTATGGCGACCAACGCCTTCACCGTCTCCGGATAGACCCCGGCATAGTGGAGCGCGATGGAGCCGCCGAGCGAATGGCCGATGACGGTGACCGGGGCGAGCTGTTTCTGGTGGACGAGCTGCGCGATGTCATAGACATAATCCGCCATCGCGTAGGCGCCGCCGACGAACCAGGAACTGTCGCCGTGGCCGCGCAGGTCCGGGGCGACGATGCGGTAGTCGTTCCGGAGCGCCTCGGCCACCCAGTCCCAATTGCGGCAATGGTCCCGCCCGCCGTGGATCAGCAAGAGCGCCGGCGCGTCCGGATTGCCCCAGTCGACATAGTGCAGCCGCAGGCGCTGGGAGAAATAGGAGTGGCTTTCAGGACCCTGCATGGGCGGTCTCCTCGGCGCTGACGGGCATATTCAGGGGCCCTTCCGCCGCTTCCGATCCGGGAAAGCCCGTGCAACTATCGCAAATCCGTCCGTACTGGAAAGGCGCCTCATGCTGACCGTCTATGGCCTGAAGAACTGCGATGCCTGCCGCAAGGCGCGGAAGGCGCTGGCGGACCGCGAGCACCGGTTCCACGACCTGCGCGAGGACGGGCTGGACGCCGCCATGCTGGACCGCTGGATCGGCGCGCTCGGCTGGGAAGCACTGCTCAACCGGCGCAGCACGACCTGGCGGGCACTCGACGACGCCGAGAAGGCGGTGCTCGACGCCGGGCGGGCGCAGGGCCTGATGCTGGCGCATCCGGCCCTGGTGAAGCGCCCGGTGATCGACGACGCGGGAACGGTGAGAGTCGGCCTCTGACCTATTCCCTGCTGCCGAACAGGCTTAGCAGCAGCAGGAACATGTTGATGAAGCTCAGATAGAGCATCAGCGCGTCCATCACCGACTTCTTCGCCATCGTGGCGGCGTCGTAGCCGTGATAGTACTCGCTCTTGATGCGCTGCGTGTCGTAGGCGGTGAAGCCCGCGAACACCAGCACGCCGATCACCGACACGGCGAAGTGGAGCGCGCTCGAGGCGAGGAAGATGTTGACCAGCGAGGCGATGATGACGCCGATCAGCCCCATCACCAGGAAGGAGCGCATGCCCGAGAGGTCGCGCTTCGTCGTGTAGCCGTAGAGGCTGAGGCCGGCGAAGGCGGCCGCGGTGATGAAGAACACGCGCGCAATGCTGGTGCCCGTATATTGCAGGAAGATCGAGCTGATGCTGGCGCCCATGAGCGCGCAGAACACCCAGAACAGCCCTTGCGTCGCGGACGTGCTCAGGCGCTGGACGCCGAAACTCAGCACGAGGATGAAGGCGAGCGGCGAGAGCATCAGCACCCATTTGAGCGGCGAGAGGTAGATCGCCTGCCCGAACTGGGTCAGCGCCATCTGGCCGCCCGGCCCCTGCACCACCGCCATGGTGAACACCAGATAGGCGACGATGCCCGTGAGCAGCACGCCCGAGGCCATGTAGTTGTAGATGCCGAGCATGTGCTTGCGCAGGCCGGCATCGAGCTCCGCCGTGCGGGCGGTCGTGCGTCCGGCGGCGCGCGCCGTCGTCCTCAGATTGTCGAAGGCCATTTGCGGTCCCCGTTAGCGTTGTCGGTACCAGCCGCCAATATCGTTCCGGCGACCGTTCGGTTCAAGCCCCGGCGGCAAGCCGTCGGCAGATGGCTCCCTCTTGTTCGCGTTCTGTCAGACGTGAAAGCTTTCGCCGCAGCCGCAGGTGCCCTTGGCGTTGGGGTTCTCGAAGGTGAAGCCGGATTCGAACATGCCTTCCTTGTAGTCCATCACCGAGCCGATCAGGAACATGACTGCGGTCGGGTCGATCAGAACGGTCACGCCGCCCGTCTCGATGGCCTCCTCGTAGGGCTTGCGCTCTTGGGCATATTCGACGGAATAGGACAGGCCGGAGCAGCCGCGCGTGCGCACGCCGACGCGCAGGCCGACGGCGGGCTCTTCGGAAAGCGACATGAGATGGCGCACCCGCTCGGCGGCGGCGTCCGTCATCCGGATCATCGGCTCGGGCATATCGGCCTCCCTGTCCTCACCACATGTCGAGCGCGAGGCGGGCTTCCTCGCTCATGCGCTCCATCGTCCATGCCGGCTCCCACACCAGCCGGACCTCGACCTCGCCGACGCCCTGTACGCCGGCTACGGCATCCGCCACCATGCCGGGCATCTCGCCGGCCACCGGGCAGCCGGGCGCGGTCAGGCTCATCTCGACCCGCACCGACCCGTCCTCGGACTGCTCAAGGTCGTAAATGAGGCCGAGTTCGTAAATGTCCACCGGAATTTCCGGGTCGTAAACGGTCTTGAGCGCTGCGACGAGGTTCTCGCGCGGCGCAATGGACGAGCCGGGCTCCAGCGGCGTTCCCGCCTCGGCGCGGAACTCCTGCAGCGGCTCGCCGCCCATCCACTGTTCGAAGGGCATGGTCCCTTGCATGGCTCTCGGTCCCGTCCCCGCCTATTCCGTTGTCGCCGACTGCTTGCCGTCGAGCGCGGCCGCGAAAGTATGCCACGGCAGCGTCGCGCATTTTACCCGCATCGGGAACTGGCGCACACCCGCCATGACCTGAAGCCGGTCCGCCTCGTCCTCGAACTCCGCCGGCACGTCCAGCGGGTCGAACGCCTCGTCCGTGCAGACGGCGTGGAACACGTCGAACAGCCGGCGGGCCTCCGCCTCGCTCCGCCCCTTCAGCAGCTCGGTCATCATCGAGGCCGACGCCGTCGAGATCGCGCAGCCGCGGCCCTGGAAGGCCACGTCGCCGAGCCCGCCCGTTCCGTCCAGCTTGACGAAGACATGCACCCGGTCGCCGCAGAGCGGGTTGTCGCCCCTGGCCTCGCCGTCGGCGTCCTCGATGCGGCGGAAATTGCGAGGATTGCGGCCGTGGTCGAGGATGACCTCCTGGTAAAGCTCGCGCAGTTCGTTCATCGCCCGAAGATCTCCGCGACCTCGTCCAGCGCCTCGATCAGCCGGTCCACCTCGCTCTTCATGTTGTAAAGGCCGAAGGACGCCCGCGCCGTCGCCCCGACATCGAAGCGCTCCATGACGGGGAAGGCGCAATGATGGCCCGCGCGCAC
>MPNF01000210.1 GCA_002238885.1 Alphaproteobacteria bacterium bin95
GAAGGCGTGCCGCTGGTGGAAACGCAGGGACTGGAATTCGTCCTGAGCGCAAGCGGGGTCCTGAGCGGCCGGATCGTGCCGCGGGAAGTGGAATTGCTCGGTGTCAGCGCCACCTTGCGGCGCCGGACCGACGGCGCCGTCACCCTCCTCGCCGCATCGGGCACAACAACGGAAGGAGAATCCCCGGAGATCGATCTGCGGGGGTTGCTGGCCCCGGGCCGGGCGGACGGAATGCCCGATCTTGCTGGCTTCGGCGTACGCCGGGCGGCGTTGATTGTTGTCGATGACATCATGGACGCGAAATGGAGCGTACCCCAGCTCGACCTGTCTTTCCGGGACGGGGCGGACGGCACGATTGCGGAAGGAGCGGCATCATTGCGCCTCGGCCAAGCGGAAACGGATGTCGGCTTCACTTTGTCGTCTTCCGGTGAAGCGGGAGGCCCGTCGCTTTCGGCCCGACTTCACGGTTTGCGGCCCCAGGACATCGCGGGAGCCCATCCGCTGTTGGCGCTACTCGGCCATGTGACGACGCCGCTTAGCGGTAATGTCACGGTCCATTTGGCCCCCGACTTCGCCGTCGTCGCGCTCGGTGCGGACCTGCACGGAGCCGGCGGCGCCCTCGTCGACTCTGCGGATACCGGGCGTAGCGTGCCTGTGGACGGGCTCGCCATTCGTGCCCGTGCGGTCGACGGGCTGACGAGGCTTGAGATCGAGGCGGTCGAGGTCAAAGCGCTCGGCCATACGGCGCGGCTGTCCGGCGCGGGGGGACGGCAGGACGGGACGCTGTCCGCCTTCACCCATCTGGAGGATGTACTGCCCGAACTGCTGCTGCCGTTGATGCCGGCACGCTTCGCCATTGCAGCTGCGCTGGACGCCCCCGTTTCCGGCACTGTGGCGTGGACGTTCGATTCGGAGTTCCGGCCCTCCGCGCTGGATGCAGGACTGAACATCGGCACCGGCGAGCTGCGGGTCGGCGGCTCCGGGTCGGATGCCGTCGCCGTCGAGGGCGGCAACGCCCTGTTCCAGATGGACCTTGCAGCCGGGCAGGTGCTGGTCGAGAAACTGGACCTGGACTTGGGCCGCGGCCAGGTCGAAGCCGTTGGCAACGCCAAGCGCATGGAATCCGCATGGAACATGCACCTGGAGGCCGAGGCGGCAGCCATTCCGGTGGACGACCTCAGGCTTCTGTGGCCTCCCGACATCGGATCGCCGGGCGCGCGGGACTGGGTCGTATCGAATTTGAGCCGGGGCCGGATAGACGGTGCCGGGATCGTCGTCGATGCCGATATCGCGGTCGAGCACGGCTTCGATGTCCGAACGCCAGAAATCGACGGCAGCCTGTCCTTCTCCGGCGTTACCGCGCGTTATTGGCGCCCGCTTCCGCCTTTCGAGGATATCTACGGCACTGCCACCTTCGATGCGAAGTCGTTCGCGCTGACACTGTCGGGCGGAAAGTACCGGGACATCGCGATCGCCGGCGCCAAGGTGGATTTTGTCGGCTTGAACCGCGAAAAACCGCCTTCCAGGCTGGCCGTCGATGCGCGATTCGAGGGGCCGTTGAACCGTGTCCTGGAAGTGCTCGACCGCGAGCCGCTCGGCTATGCCCGCTATCTGCAGATGGACCCGGCGGCAGCTCGGGGCGATGCCGCGTTCCGCCTCCGCGTAGGCTTGCCGCTCCTCGAAGCACTGGCATTCGACGATGTCGAGGTCGAAGCGGAAGGAGAGGCAGGAGACGTCCATATGCCTATCACGGCGCTCAGGACGAACCTCGAAGGCGCGCGGATCGACGTGAAGGTGGACAAGCGGCATTTCGCCGTTTCCGGCGGCGGCTCGCTCGACGGGCAGCCGGCGACATTCGATTTCGAGCGGCGATTTCTGGAAAGCGAGCCGGTGGAGTCCCGTTACAGGCTGCGCACCACCGTCGACGATAGCGGGCGAGCCCGTCTGGGTTTTGACCTCTCGCCGTACGTAAACGGCCCTGTTGAAATCGACATTGCCGCGACCGAATTTCGCGCCGGGACGGCCGACTACACTGTCAAGGCCGGCCTGGGGAAGAGCGAAGTCCGGCTGAACCCGCTGGACTGGGCAAAGCCGGGCGGCGAACCGGCCTGGCTGGAAGCGAGCTTTCGACGCGGGCCCAAGGGACAGCTCGAAGCGTCTTCGGTCGTTGCTGCCGGGCCGGGTCTCGAACTTGTCGGCAGGGGGCGCTACGACATTGCCGACAACAGGCTGATCGAAGGCTCGCTCGACCGGCTGCGGCTCGGGGAACGAACCGACATTGCGGTCGATGTCCTGCCAACATCCGACGGAGCGGTCTCCATCCGAGTATCGGGGCCGAGCGTCGATCTCTCGCGCTACCTTGGAGGGAAAGACGGCGAAAGGTCCCCGCGAGAGGGGGGCGACCGACTGGGCATTTTTCTGGATACAGACCGTGCCTGGCTCGGAGGCGATGCGCCGCTGCACGGACTCAGCGCGCAGGTCCGCATGGACGGCGAACGGTTGCTGGAGGGAACGGCGGAAGCCCTCACAGAGGGCGGTCGGGCGGTATCGGTCTCCCTCCGGCCCGACGCGGACAAGGCCAGGCTGAAGGTCGAAACCGAGGATACCGGCGCGTTGCTTTCCGCGCTTGGCTGGTACCGCAACATGCGGGGCGGCCTTTTGCGCTTCAACGCTGCAGGTCCTGCGGGGGCATTGGACGACTACGAGGGTTCGCTGCTCGTCAAGGATTTTCGGATAAGGGACGCCCCCGTTCTGGCCCGACTCCTTGCCGCAGCCTCGATCACCGGCATTGGCGACGCTTTGTCCAGCGACGCGGGTCTTCGCTTCGAGCGCCTGGAGACACCCGTGAGGATAGGGAACCGCCATATCGGACTCGGTCCGGGCCGGGCCTTCGGAACTTCCATCGGCATGACTTTTCGCGGGGAATTCGACCGGGATCGAGAGACGGTCGCGCTCGACGGGGTGCTGGTCCCGGTCTACTTTGTCAGTCGTGTCCTGGAGAAAATTCCGTTGATCGGGGGCCTGCTGACAGGAGGCGGCGAAGGCTTGTTCGCTGCGACTTACGAACTGGACGGGCCTGTGGACGACCCCCGGACCAAGGTGAACCCGCTTACGGTCCTGGCTCCCGGATTCCTCCGAGGCCTGTTCGGACCCCTGCTGGGCGCGGAAGGGCGCGACTGGAACCCCGACGAACCACCGGATGGCAAGCCCGCCCGGTAGCCGGCGCGCCGGTGCCCGGTATTGGCATCACGTCCCGACCCTTAGCGTCTGGGTAAGGCTCTTCAGGCAGGCGATCACGCTCGGGGCGACGATCTTTCCCGTTCGGGGATTTTCCTCCGTGGGCACTCCCGCGATCTCCAGCGTAAAGCGTACCGCTTCGGCCTCGACCTCGATTCTGTGCTTATTGCGGTCCACGTCCGGGTCCGCCCAGATTTCGAGCTCCGTGCGGTCGGGCCCGATGCCGGCGAGCGAGAGCGCAGCGGCGACATTGACATTGGCGGGAAAGCCCCGCGCGCCCTCCCTTGCGCTGCCCCTGAAGACGCATTTCGCCTCCGTCAGCCCGTCCACCTCGATCCCGTTCTCGACCAGATGAGGCGCGCCGGCGAGCCCGCCGGGCGGTTTCCGCGTCACCATGGTCACACGGTGGATGGTGCCCTCCGCCGCCGCCTTGACGGCGTCGAGGCCGAGAAGGGCGCCCGTCGGCACCACGACCCTGGCGCCGGTCTGCTTCGCCCGGTCGACGAGATGCATGCGCGGCAGCAGCGCCCCGACGCTGGTCGGCATGAAGATTCGCGCCCGTTCGATGGCAGGCAGCGCAACATCGTCGAAAACGGCTGCCGGCGCGCATTCCAGCACCAGGTCGGAGCAGGCTGCCAGTTCGCCCAGTGACACAACCGGCACCGGCGTTCGAAACCCTGCCTGCCTCGCCTCCGCGCGGGATGCGTCCCGCGCCGATACGGCGGCGAGCGCCAGTCCCTCGATTCCCCCGTCAATGGCGGCGGCCACTTCCCGGCCGATCGTGCCGAAGCCGCCTATGCCTACCCGAAGTGCCATGTTGGTCCCGCCTTTGCCGGTGCTTGCCGATGAGGAAAGTCTAGCGCATCGTCCGGCACGGCTGAACGAAGGGGCCCCAGATGACCGCCACCGTCAACCCGACAGACCTGCGAATTCCGGACCCGGGCGTCCGTGCGCTCTTCCATATCGAGGCGCGGTGGCAGGCCTGGCTCGATGTGGAGGCGGCGCTGGCTCTCGCGGAAGCCGATCTCGGCATGATCCCGCAAGCGGCGGCGGAAGAGATTGCGGCCAAGGCGAAGCTCGAACTGATCGACCGGGAGAGCCTCGCCGAAGGGTTCAGGCGGACGGCGCATCAACTGGTGCCGCTCGTCTGGGAGCTCTCGGAGATCTGCGAGGACGATGCCGGCAAATATGTGCACTGGGGCGCCACGACCCAGAACATCGTTCAGACGGGCGACCTGCTGCTGCTTCGCCGGGTGCATGGGGTGTTGCTGGGTCAGATCGGGCGCGCGCTCGACGCGATGGCCGGGCTTGCGGAAACCTGGGCCGATGCCGCGCTTCCGGGCCGTACCCACGGCCAGCACGCCGTGCCGACGACATTCGGCGCCAAGGTCGCGGTCTGGATCGACGAGATGGCCCGGCATGTCGCGCGTCTGCGGGGGCTGGAAGGCCGTACATTCGTCGCCATGCTGGGCGGTGCGGCCGGCACGCTGGCCTCCTTCGGGGAACACGGCTTCCGGGTCCAGGAGCGCATGGCGGCGCATCTCGGCATGGGCTCGATGCCCGTGCCCTCCCGCACTCAGGGCGACCATTTCGGCGAGTATGTGGCGATGCTGGCCCTCCTAGCATCGACCTCCGCCAAGATCGGGCGCGAGGTCTATACCGGCATGAAGCAAGAGTTCGGCGAGCTGGAGGAGCCGGTGCCGCGCGGCACGGTCGGCTCTTCCACCATGCCGCAGAAGCGCAATCCCATTCTCAGCCAGGACATCGTCGCGGCTGCCGCGCAGGTGCGGGCCGCCCTGCCGCTGGTGCTGGAGGGCATGCAGACCGAGCACGAGGCCGACCGCGCGACCTCCATGCTCATCCGGCGCGGGCTGGAGCAGGCCTGCGTCGGGGCGGGCGACATGCTCTCGCGCCTCATTGCGATCATGGAGGGCCTTTCCGTGAAGCCGGAGCGGATGCGCGCCAATCTCGACCTCTCGGACGGTCTCATCATGGCGGAGCCGCTGATGCTGGCCCTCGGCGAGACGCTCGGCCGGCAGGAGGCGCACGATGTCGTCTATGAGGCGGCGCAGGCGGCGGCCCGGGGCGAGGGCAGATTCCGCGACCTGCTGGCTGCGGACCCGGAAATCGCCGCCCATCTCGATGCGCCGCGTATAGCCGCGCTGCTCGATCCCGCGCGTTATACCGGCGAGGCGCCGGCAATGGCGCGGGAGCAAGCTAAAGTGGCTCGCGCGCTCAGCCTCGAACTGCGGACGTGAACGCCTGCCAGCGCTCGGCCTGGTCGTGGTCCGGAATCGGCCGGTAGGGCGCTACCCGGTCCACAAGGCCGTCATACCGATTGCGGAGCTTTTCGCCGATCTCGCCCGGTTTGCCGATGACGGCGACATCCTCGACCAGGCTGTCGGGCACGAGGGCGGCCATCTCGTCGAACGCGCCCTGGCGCACCAGCCCGCTCAGCGTCTTACCGAGATCGGCGAGGTTGTGGTGTTCCAGCATGCGCCGGTAATTCGGGGTGGAGCCGTAGAACGAGATGTCGCGCCGGACCTGCTCGAAGGCGGCGTCCATCTCGGCCTGGCTGTCGCCGGTAACGAGCCAGACCATCGTCTGGAGGTCCAGGTCGTCCGC
>MPNF01000211.1 GCA_002238885.1 Alphaproteobacteria bacterium bin95
ACCGTATCCGGCACGATTCCAGCGATGATGTTCGCCAGGTTCTCGACCAGAGTCATGCGCGGATAGCCTTTCCGGTGCACCAGCCGGATCGTCCGCCCGGCGGTTCCGCTTCGTTCGCGGCGGATGGCGATGCCGGCATCCGCAGCCCAGCCGCCCGCCAGGCTCATGGCAGGGACCAGCGTAATGCCGTCGCCCGAGCCGACGAGCGCCAGGATCGTGGGCAGGCTCGTCTTCTGCGTCCTGGGACCGGACATGTCGAAGGGGCGCGACCGGTCCAGCTTGCACGCTTCGAAGACCTGGTCTCTCAGGCAATGGCCGTCGGATAGCAGCAGCAGTTCCTCCGGCTCGATCTGCTCGATATCGACAGTATCGTGGCGGCTCAACGGGTGCTCCTCGGGAACCGCCACCCAGAATGGCTCGTCATAAAGGACGACTTCCGAGAGGTTCGCGCGGGTCGGGGTCGTGGCGAGGATGGCAAGGTCGAGGCGGCCATCGGCCAGCTGCTGTTCCAGGTGGTCGGTGAAGTCCTCGATCAGCTCCAGGCCCACCTCCGGCAGGCGGTGCTTCATGGCCGGCAGCAACAACGGCGTCAGATACGGGCAAACCGTCGGAGGCATGCCAATCGTGCAGCCGCCGACGAGCGGGTCCTTGTGGGCCGCCGCGATCTTCTCCAGTTCCTCCACCTCGCGCAGAATTTCCCGCGCGCGTTCCACGATCCGGTCGCCGATCGCCGTCACTCTCACATATCGCTTGGTACGCTCGAACACCTTCACGCCGAGGCGTTCCTCGAGCTTGCGCAACTGGCCGCTCAAGGCGGGCTGGCTGGCGTTGCAACGCTCCGCCGCCCGGCCGAAATGCAGCTCCTCGGCGACAGCGACCAAATATTGGAGATCGCGGGTATTCATGACGGTATTTCCTCCGATCCATGCCGGGCGTCAGCTGTCATTTCTAATCGGAATTATCGATGAAAACAATGTTTATCGCTTATTTGACTTATTTCAAATGCCGGAATATCTTTTGCTCCCGGGCCCTGCCGCAAGCTGCTGCGTCGGGGTCATAACGGGTTGGCCGAGAGGGAGGCGCAGCCTCTTCCGGCGTTCCAAACGGCGCGGATGACGAGACGATGAAAGGACGAAGTCATGGACGGAGTGGCCGATAGCAATGTGGGTAAATGCCCTTTACTGGGCGGCCCCCACAGACATACCGCGGCGGGCACCACGGCGAACCAGCACTGGTGGCCCCACCATCTGAATTTGAACATACTGCATCAGAACTCGGCCCTGTCCGACCCCATGGGCGAGTCGTTCGACTACGCAGAAGAATTCAGAACCCTCGACCTCGATGCCGTCGTTGCGGACCTGCACAAGGTCATGACGGACTCGCAGGACTGGTGGCCGGCGGATTTCGGCCACTACGGCCCGCTGTTCATCCGCATGACGTGGCATAGCGCAGGCACCTACCGGGTGGCGGACGGCCGCGGCGGCGGGGCGTCCGGGACGCAGCGTTTCGCGCCCCTCAACAGCTGGCCCGACAACGGAAACCTCGACAAGGCACGGCGGCTGCTCTGGCCGGTCAAGAAGAAGTACGGCCGGAAACTTTCCTGGGCGGACCTGATGATTCTCGCGGGCGATGTCGCCCTGCAGTCGATGGGCTTCAAGACGCTGGGATTCGCCGGCGGCCGTGAAGACGTTTGGGAGCCGGAAGAGGACATCTACTGGGGTTCCGAGACCGAGTGGCTCGGCGATGAGCGCTACACGGGCGACCGCGAGCTCGAAACGCCCCTGGCTGCGGTCCAGATGGGCCTGATCTATGTCAATCCGGAGGGTCCGAACGGCAACCCGGACCCGGTCGCGTCCGGCCGCGACATCCGCGAGACCTTCGCCCGCATGGCGATGAACGACGAGGAGACCGTCGCGCTTGTCGCCGGCGGGCATGCCTTCGGCAAGGCCCACGGCGCCGGCGATCCTGCGCATGTCGGCCCGGCGCCGGAGGGCGCCAGCATCGAGGAGCAGAATCTCGGCTGGAAGAACAGCTTCGGCAACGGCAAGGCCGAGTGTTCCATCACCAGCGGTATCGAGGGCGCCTGGACCGAAACCCCGACGACCTGGGACAACAACTATCTCGAACTGCTGTTCAAGTACGACTGGGAGGTGACCAAGAGTCCCGCCGGCGCCTATCAGTGGACGCCGAGGAATCCGGAAGCGGCAGGCACCGTGCCGGATGCCCACGATCCGTCGAAGAAGCATGCACCGATGATGACGACCGCCGATATGGCGCTCCGGATGGACCCGATCTACGAGCCGATCTCGCGCCGCTTCCTGGAGAACCCGGCGGAGCTCGAAGATGCGTTCGCCAAGGCGTGGTACAAGCTGATCCACCGCGATATGGGGCCCACCTCCCGCTATCTCGGCAAGCTGGTTCCCTCGCAAACCTTCATCTGGCAGGACCCGGTTCCGGCGGTCGACCATAAGTTGGTCGATGCGCAGGACATTGCCGAACTGAAGGGCAAGCTCCTGGGGTCCGGCCTCTCGATCTCGCAGCTGGTCACGACTGCCTGGGCGTCGGCTTCCTCGTTCCGCGGCTCTGACAAGCGCGGCGGCGCCAACGGGGCGCGCATCCGTCTTGCGCCGATGAAGGACTGGGCGGTCAACCGGCCCGAGGAACTGGCCAGGGTGCTGCCGGTGCTGGAGAAGGTGCAGGCGGACTTCAATGCGGCGCAGACCGGCGGCAAGAAGGTTTCGCTCGCCGACGTGATCGTTCTGGGCGGCTGCGCGGCCGTCGAGGCGGCCGCGAAGAAGGGCGGCCACGACGTGACCGTGCCCTTCGCGCCGGGTCGGACCGATGCGACCCAGGATCAGACCGAGGTCGATTCCGTGGCTTACCTGGAACCGACTGCCGACGGCTTCCGCAACTATCTGGACGCATCGCACAACAGGCCGGCGGAAGAGCTCCTCGTGGAGCGCGCGCAGCTGCTGAACCTGACGGCGCCGGAAATGACGGCTCTCATCGGAGGTTTGCGTGTCTTGGGCGCGAACCATGGCGGGGCAGCGCACGGCGTCTTCACCGATCGTCCGGAGACGCTGAGCACCGACTTCTTCGTCAACCTGCTCGACATGGGCACGGCGTGGCAGAAGGCGGCCGGCGGCCAGGCCGTGTTCGACGGACGGGATGCCGCGACCGGAGAGGTCAAGTGGACGGCAACTGCCGTCGATCTGATCTTCGGTTCGAATTCGCAGTTGCGGGCTCTCGCGGAGGTCTATGCCTGTGACGATGCGAATGCGATGTTCGTGGCGGACTTCGTGGCGGCTTGGGACAAGGTAATGAACCTCGACCGCTTCGACGTCGCGTAACCTTCGCGAAAGTCCACTTAAGGGGCCCCCGGGCGGATTGCCCGGGGGCCTTTTGCTTGGGAAGGACAATCGTGCGGGGAGGCGCTACAGGCCGCGACAACAGCAATGAACACGCGTTAGACTGGCGAAGGACAGGAGGGTTCGAACGATGGGATATCCCGATGCGCCTGTGCCGATCCGCGCCGACATTCTGGCGGCGCATGCCCGCGCCTGGGCGTGGATCGCGGCTCCTGGCAACTGGCTGACCGGCGCCGAGCGGGTTGCCATAGCGGCTGAGACCCGCCATGCGCTGGACTGCCAACTCTGTGCGGCGCGTAAGGAGGCGCTCTCGCCCGAGGCGGTCGCCGGCGAGCATGACGGACCGGGCGTTCTCGAGCCGCCAATGGTGGAAATCGTCCACCGTATCGTTACGGACCCCGCGCGCCTGACACGTCGCTGGTTCCAGGCGCGGCAGGCCGAGGGCATCGAGGACACGCGCTATGTGGAGACGGTAGGCGTCGCGGCAGTTACCGTTTCGCTCGATACCTTCGCCCGCTCGATGGGCCTGCCGGTGCGCCGGCTGCCGGAGCCTGGGCCCGGAGAGCCGTCAGGCTATCGGCCTGCTTCGGCGCGCATGGAGGAGGCCTGGGTGCCGCTGATCGTGCATGGCGAGGAAAGCGGCGCCGAGGCAGACCTTTATTCGGGTTCGAAGGGCGCCTACATCCTCATGGCGCTCTCCTTGGTGCCGCAGGCCAAGCGGGCATTCTTCGATCTCGTCGAGACGCAATATCTACCGGGCCGCTGGATGCGCATATTCGACGTCGAACACCGCGCCATCAGCCACGCGCAGATCGAGTTCCTGGCCGCAAGGATTTCCGCGCTCAATCAATGCGTTTACTGAACCACCAGCCATGCGCTGCTGCTCCGTGAGAGCAGCCGGACAACAGGCAAGAGCTACGATCTGGACGCAATCGTAAACGGCGGCGGCGGCGGGGTCGCGGCGGGCGAGGAACTCGCGGCGTTCGCCGAGGCCGTTGCCGGGGACGGCGATATGGCCGCAGCCACATCGGCGCTGCGGCGCGCGGTCGGGGATGACGGCTGGGTGGATGCGGCGGGCGTGGCTGCAACCTTCAACGCCATCGACCGGGTTGCGGACGCGACCGGCATTCCACTCGAGCCCCGCAAGGCGGAGGTGAGCGCCGACTTCCGCGGCGCGCTCGAAATCGACGTCTGGGCCGAAGCGCGCGGGTAGGGAGGGACTTTCATGATCGAACGCAAGCGCGGCGACGAGTTCGTCGTCGTCTCCAACGGGATGCTGGGCTACGGCTTCCGCGAAGAATCGCTCCGGGACGCCGTGGAGGCTGGCGTGGACCTCATAGCTTGCGATGCGGGGTCGAGCGATCCGGGACCCTATTATCTCGGCACGGGCAAGCCCTTCGTCGGCGACGCGATGATTCTGCGCGACCTGCGCCTGCTGGTGCAGGCGGGCGCGGATGCGGGCGTGCCGCTTGTCATCGGCTCCGCCGGTGGGGCAGGCGGCGACGGGCAGGTGGACCACCTGTTGGTGCTGCTGCGCCGGGTGCTGGAAGAACTGGGACTCGACCGAAAGGTGGCCGTGCTGCGCTCGGAGCTCGACCGGGAGACGGTGCGCGGAGCGGTCGAGGACGGGCGCGTTCGCACCTTCGAGACCGGCATGGCGCTAACGGTCGAGGATGTCGATGCCGCCGCCCATATCGTGGCGCAGGTCGGCCCGGAATCCTATTTCCGGGCGCTCGCCGACGGGCCGGACATCCTGGTCGCCGGCCGCGCCTGGGATGTCTCCAACATCGCCGCGCTGCCGCTGATGCAGGGCCATGACCGCGGCCTCGCGCTGCATATGGGCAAGATCCTCGAATGCGGCAGCCTGGCCGCGCGCCCGACCGGTGGCGGAGACCTCATTCTCGGGCGGCTTCGGGACGACCATTTCATCGTCGAGCCGACCCATCCGGAAAAGGCCTGCACCGAGGCCTCCGTCTCGGCGCACACCTTCTACGAGAAATCGGACCCGGTGATGCTGGCGGGGCCGGGCGGCTCGGTCGATCTGCGCCGGACACGGTTCGACCAGATCGATCCGCGCCGCATCCGCGTCTCGGGCAGCGCCTTCCAGGAGGCCGAACGGTACACGGTCAAACTGGAGGGCGCCCGGCTCGCGGGGCACCGGGCATTGACGGTCGGCGGTGCGCGCGACCCGGCCTTCATCCGTTCCATCGACGCGATCCAGCAAGCTGTCAGGGACAAGATCCACGAGACCCAGTCCGGCTTCATCGACCCCTCGCAATACAGCATTACCTTCCATCGCTACGGCCTGGACGGGGTAATGGGCGCCTGGGAGCCGAACCGGCAGGCTGCACACGAGATCGGCATCCTGATCGATGTCGTGGCGGAAACCCCGGAGATTGCCGAAGCGGTCTGCGGCCTTGCGCGTTCGACCATCCTGCATGTGCCCTTCGAGGGCAGGCGGGCGACGGC
>MPNF01000212.1 GCA_002238885.1 Alphaproteobacteria bacterium bin95
TGCATCTCGGCCATGAGTGCATCGGCTACGAAAGCGTCTGCGGCAAGGGCAAGAACGCCATCACCTTCGACAAGGTGGCGCTCGACAAGGCGCTCGATTACGCGGCCGAAGACGCCGACATCACGCTCCGGCTGCATGGAATCCTGCGCCCGCGCCTGCGCGAGGAGCGCGTGGCGGCGGTTTACGAGACCATCGAACGGCCGCTGATCCCTGTGCTCGTCGACATGGAAAATGCCGGCATCAAGGTCGATGTTGCAGCGCTGAATGCGCTCTCGAAGGACTTCGCGCGCCGTATCGGCGACCTTGAGGAGGAAATTCACGATCTCGCCGGCCGGTCCTTCAATGTCGGCTCGCCCAAGCAGCTCGGCGAAATCCTGTTCGACGAGATGAGCTTGCCGGGGGGAAAGAAGGGCAAGACCGGGGCCTACGCAACTGGCGCCGAAATCCTGGAAGACCTGCGCGCGCAGGGGCACGACCTGCCGGCGCGCGTGCTGGACTGGCGTCAGCTTTCGAAGCTGCGCAGCACCTATACCGAGGCACTGGCCGCCGCCGCCCATTCCGGCACGCAGCGCGTCCACACTTCGTTTTCCCAGGCGATTGCAGGGACAGGGCGGCTTTCGTCCAACGACCCCAACCTCCAGAACATTCCGGTGCGCACCGAGGAAGGCCGGAAGATCCGCCGCGCCTTCGTTGCCGAGCCGGGTCATATGCTCGTCAGCGCCGATTATTCGCAAATCGAATTGCGGTTGCTCGCCCACGTCGCGGAAATCGAACCGCTGCGCGAGGCGTTCCATGCCGGTCTCGACATTCACGCCCTCACGGCGTCCCAGGTGTTCGGGCAGCCGGTGGAAGGCATGGACCCCATGACCCGCCGCCGCGCCAAGGCGATCAACTTCGGCATCATCTACGGCATTTCGGCCTTCGGCCTCTCGCGGCAACTCGCCATTCCTCAGGGCGAGGCGCGGGCCTATATCGACGCCTATTTCGAGCGTTACCCCGGTATCCGCGACTATATGGGCCGGGCGCGGGCTTTCGCGCGCAAGAACGGCTATGTGCCGACCATTTTCGGCCGGAAGTGCCGGACGCCCCTTATCGCCGAGAAGAACCCCGCGCGGCGCAGTTTCGCCGAGCGCGCCGCGATCAACGCGCCGCTCCAGGGCTCGGCCGCAGACATCATCAAGCGCGCCATGCTGCGTGTGCCTCCGGCTCTGACCCGGGCCGGCCTGAAAGCGCGAATGATCCTCCAGGTCCACGACGAACTGCTTTTCGAGGTGCCGGAAAGCGAGGTCGAGGAAACCCGCGCCTGCGTCGCCTCGGCGATGGAGAGCGCGGCGGAACTGGCCGTACCGCTGGTCGTCGAGACCGGAGCGGCCGACAACTGGTCCGACTCGCATTGAGCCGCGGCGGCCGCGCCGGCCGGGGATAAGCGTACGGCTCCCTTGCCCGGCAGGCCTTCATCGGTCATAGGTGGCGCGTGATGACTGACCGGCAGGATGACGACCGCGAAGTTGACGAAACACTGGGGGACGCCGAGCGGCAGGCCGCCGTGTTCACCCACACCCGGCGCGCGCGGCGCAAGGAAATCGCGGAAGACTATGTCGAGCTGATCGACGACCTGATAGAGGCGAACGGCGAGGCCCGCCTCGTAGAGATCGCGCGCCGCATGGGCGTGACCCATATGACGGCCAGCAAGGCGGTGGCCCGCCTGCAGCGGGACGGGCTGGTGACGACCCGGCCCTACCGCTCCATCTTCCTGACCGGGAAAGGCCGCACGATGGCGCTGCGCTCGCGCCGGCGCCACCAGATCGTGCTGGACTTCCTGAAGACGATCGGTGTCAGCGACGAGACCGCCAGGCGAGACGCCGAGGGTATCGAGCACCATGTCAGCGAGGAAACGCTGCGGGCCTTCACGAAGATCAGCGAGGGAGACCCCGCCGCAAGCCCGCCTCGCGCGGAACGGCGGCCGCACAGCATTACCCAGCACGGACAGGAGCGCATCGACCCCTATGCCTGGCTCCGCGCGGAAAACTGGCAGGAGGCGATGCGCGATCCCTCCGTTCTGCCGGAGGATATCCGCCGGCATCTGGAGGCCGAGAACGAATACACGGAAACGGTCATGGCGCCCTTGCGCGACCTGCAGGAGCGGTTGGCGCAAGAGATGCGCGCCAGAATCAAGGAAGACGATACGACGGCCCCGGCTCCCGACGGGCCGTTTTCCTACTACACCCGGTTTGTGACCGGCGGCGAGCACCCGCTTTTCTGCCGGCAGGACGGCAAAGGCGAAGAGACGGTCCTGCTCGACGGCAATCTGCTGGCGGAAGGTCATCCCTACTGCCGCATCGCCGCCTGCACGCACAGCCCTGACCACAAGCTGATCGCCTACACGGTCGATCTGTCCGGCTCCGAAGACTTTACGCTGGCGTTCCGGGACGCCGTCAGCGGCGCGGACCTTGCGGACAGGATCGAACGGACGGCGGGCGTCGTCGTCTGGGCCAGTGACAGCAGCACGGTCTTCTATACCGTGCGCGACGACAATGCCCGGCCCCGCTGGGTTTACCGCCGCAGCCTCGGACGGACGCCCGAGCTCGTTTACGAAGAGCCCGACCCCGGATTCTTCCTGGATGTAGGGAAAACTCAGAGCGGACGGTTCATCGTCCTGGATTCCCATGACCACACCAGCGGCGAAATCCGCCTCGTCGATGCCGACCGGCCCGGGAGCCCGCCGCGGCTGGTGGCCGCCCGGCGACCCGATGTCGAATATTCGCTGGGAGACCAGGGGCAGCAGCTGCTGATCCTCGCGAACGACCGGGAGGCCGAGGATTTCCGCATTGCCGCGGCCCCGCTCGATGCCCCGGACCCGGCCGCGTGGGAGGACCTGGTACCGCACAAGCCGGGACGCCTAATCCTGCAATTGCTTGTGTTCCGGGACTGGATCGTGCGTCTGGAGCGCGAGGACGGATTGCCCCGGATAGTGGTGCGTGCCGCCGCCTCCGGCGAGGAACACGCTATCGCCTTCGACGAAGAGGCGTATTCGCTGGGTATCCTTTCCGGCTTCGAATACGCGACCGACGTGCTGCGTTTCGCCTACTCCTCGCCGACGACGCCGACGCATGTCTACGACTATGACATGGCCGGCCGTACGCGCCGGCTGCTGCGCAAACAGGAAGTGCCGAGCGGCCACGACCCCGGGGACTACCGGACCCGGCGGCTGAACGCGACGGCGCCCGACGGCGAGGAAGTGCCCGTCACCCTGCTCTATCGCGCCGACCTCGAATTCTCCCCGCCGCCGCCCTGCCTGCTCTATGGCTACGGCGCCTACGGCATGTCGATCCCTGCGGGTTTCTCGACTTCGAGGCTCAGCCTCGTCGATCGGGGATTCGTTTATGCCATCGCCCATATCAGGGGCGGGACGGACCGCGGCTACCGCTGGTACCGGACCGGCAAGCTGGCGGGCAAGACCAACAGTTTCGACGATTTCATCGCCGCAGGACGCCATCTGGCGGCCGAGGGCTATGCAGGCGGTATCGTCGCCCACGGAGGCAGCGCCGGCGGATTGCTGGTCGGTGCAGCCGCCAATCGCGCGCCGGACCTCTTCAGGGCGGTGCTTGCGGAAGTGCCCTTCGTCGATGTGCTCAACACCATGTCCGATCCGACCTTGCCGCTGACGCCGCCGGAATGGCCGGAATGGGGCAACCCCATAGAGGACGAGGAGGCGTTCGGGCGCATAGCCGCCTACAGCCCGTACGAGAATGTCGCCGCAACGTCCTATCCTGACATTTTCGCCACGGCGGGCGTTTCGGACCCCCGGGTCACCTATTGGGAGCCGGCCAAATGGATCGCCGCGCTGCGGGAGACGGTCGAAGGCGATCCCGTGCTATTGCTGCGAACGAACATGGTTGCGGGCCATGGCGGCGCATCGGGCCGCTTCGAGACATTGAACGAACTTGCGGAAATATACGCCTTCGCGCTCAGCCGTTTCGGGATAACCGACTAGCGGCCGCCTCCCAGATTGCGCTCGAACTGCTCTTTCGTCAGCTCCATTCCGACATAGATGCGGTAAGCCGAAAAGGATGCGTTTTCCTTTACCGGGACATCCAGGACCAGCGGCTCCGCCCTCGCGGCCTCGGTCCGGCTTCCTTCGAACGCGACCTGCACCGAAAACGCCTTCCGCGCCGCTACGCCGCCCTCGGGATCGACCACCGCAACGAAATAATCGAAATTCTGCTCGGTTGCCGAGCTGGCGGGGCCGCGCTGCGTGCGGAACACGATGTCGAGGTCGATCGAACCGGTCCTCGTCTCGCCATCGAAGCTGCACTCGGCTGCGAGGCTCCCGACATTCGCCCGGAATTCAACATCCGTCAGGTCGCTGCCGCCGCTCCTGAATCTCGTCAGATGCCCCGCATTGTCGAGAACGCCCACCGTCGGGCAGGGGACGGTCGATCCCTCGAAAACCGAGCACCCGCCCAATACCGAAAGCGCCGCCGCCAATACTGCGGCCCGGGCCGTAAATCCTCTCGCCATCGACTGCCCTCTGGATTAGGTTCGGCGGCGCGCCATGTATGTGCCCAACCTTAGAACGGACCGGAGGACCGCACAATGACAGGAGAGAAGGCTCCTCTCACCGTCCGCCTCGCCGGTCCGCGCGGCTTTTGCGCCGGGGTGGTCCGCGCGATCCAGGTTGTCGAGGCGGCGCTGGAGCGTCATGGCGCGCCGGTCTATGTGCGCCACGAGATTGTCCACAATCGTTTCGTTGTAGAGACTTTGCAGGCAAAAGGCGCAGTCTTCGTCGAAGAACTGGACGAGGTTCCGAACGATGTGCCGGTCGTGTTTTCGGCGCATGGCGTGCCGAAGTCCGTTCCGGAAGAAGCCCAGCGGCGCGAACTCCACTACATCGACGCCACCTGCCCGCTGGTGAGCAAGATCCATCGCGAAGCCGAGCGGCATTTCACGGTCGGCAGGCATCTGCTGTTGATCGGCCATGCCGGTCATCCGGAAGTTATCGGGACGATGGGGCAATTGCCGGACGGCGCGGTCCAACTGGTCCAGACCGTCGCCGAGGCCCAACGTATCGAAGCCCCGGCAGACCGCGAACTCGCCTACGTCACCCAGACGACGCTGTCGGTGGACGACACGGCCGAGATTATCGAAGCGTTGCGCGCACGCTTCCCCGAACTGCACGAGCCCAGGCGGGAAGACATCTGCTATGCCACGACCAATCGTCAGGCAGCGGTCAAGGATGTCGTTTCCGGCGCAGACGCCGTGATCGTGCTGGGCTCCCCGAACTCCTCGAACTCGAATCGACTGGTCGAAGTGGCCAAGGCGGCCGGATGCCCACGCGCATTCCTGGTGGATAGTGCCGCCCGCATCGAATGGGAAGCGCTTGCGGATGTGAAAGTATTGGCGGTCACTGCGGGGGCTTCCGCACCGGAAGTTCTGGTCGAGGAGGTCGTGGAGGCCTGCCGGCAACGCTTCGACGTGACGGTGGAAGAGTGGACGAACACGGTCGAGACCGTGAAGTTCAAGCTGCCGCGCGGACTGGCTGCCTGAGACGGGATGGCCGTCTATACGCCGGTCGGCGAAGCCGCACTCGAGCGGTTCCTGACCGGTTACCGGTTGGGCGGCGTGCAGCGCTTCGAACCCATTCCGGAGGGAATCGACAACACCAACTACCTGCTCGAAGTAACTTCGGGCCGTTATGTGCTGACCTTGTTCGAAAACCGAATTGACCCCGCGGACCTGCCCTTCTTCGTCGATCTGATGGATTACCTGGCCGTTCGCGGCGTGCCCTGCCCTGCTCCGGTGCCCCGCCGAGACGGAACGAGACTGGCGC
>MPNF01000213.1 GCA_002238885.1 Alphaproteobacteria bacterium bin95
CCTTGGACCGGAAAATCTCCTGGCCGAGATCCGTGGTGCCGATGAAGGCGGCGATCACCACCATGAACAGCGCGTACATGATCGTCTGGTTGATGCCCAGCATGATCGCCGGGAAGGCGAGCGGCATGCGCACCTTCCACAACACCTGGCGCGGCGTGCAGCCCGACGTGATTGCCGCCTCGACAATCTCGTGCGGCACTGTCCGCAACCCGAAGATCGTCAACCGGGTCGTCGGGATCGTCGCGTAGATCACGATCGCCATGATGGCAGCGAAGTCGTTGACGCTGAACAGCATGATCGCCGGGATGAGGTAGATGAAGGACGGGAAGGTCTGGAAGGTGTCCAGGATCAACTCCACAACCCTCGTTCGCCTGGGCCCGGCCGCCGCCCAGATGCCGACGATGGACCCGAAAATCACGCAGACGACCACGGCGAAGCTGACCATGTAGGCGGTGATCAGCGTCCGCTCCCAATAGCCGGCGAAGGCGAGATAGAGGACAAACAGCGCCTGGATGCCGGCGACCTGCCAGCCGCCGTAATACCATCCGAGCGTGACCGCGAAGACCAGCAGCGCCGACCAGGGAAGCATCAGGTACAGGTCGCGCATCGGGATCAGGACATGGACCAGAAGCGTGTCCTTGATCAGCTCCAGATAGTCGAAGGCGTAGATGATGATGTCGTCGATCAGCGCGTCCCACAGCGGCGCGGTGGTGATCGACAGCGATTTTGGCCAGAGCTGCAGCGCGGGAATGAACGCCGCCAGAATATAGGAGACGGCGACGACCGCGGCGCCGGCGGTAAGGAAGGGATGGCGGACGTGGAACGGCCCTTCCCGCATACGCTCCGGTTCCTTGCGCGCCCAGGCCTGGCTCAGCCGGTCGAGGATGATCGCCATGAACACGATCACCACGCCGATCTCCAGCGCCTGGCCGATCCACAGCGAACGCAGCCGGTTCAGGAGATCGTGCCCCAGCCCCTTGGCGCCGACGAAGGATGCGAGGACGACCATCGCCAGACACAGCATGATGACCTGATTGACGCCGACCATCAGGGTCGGCCGCGCCGCCGGCAGTTCGACCTTCCACAGCATCTGGCGTCTGGTGCAGCCGGCCATGATGCCTGCCTCGCGCACCTCCGGCGACACCCCCTTCAACCCCAGAAGGGTCAGTCGCGCCATCACCGGGAAGGCGAAGATGATGGTGGCGATCGTGCCCGCCTTGTGGCCGATGCCGATGAAGATGGCGACCGGGATCATGTAGGAGAAGTGCGGCAGCGCCTGCATGACGTTCAGGATCGGCCACAGCAGTGCCTCGAACCAGCGGGTCTTGTAGGCCATGATGCCGAGCACCACCCCGATCGCGCCGGCAATCGGTGCTGCCACCAGGACCACCGACAGGGTAACCATCGACAGTTCCCATTTGCCGAAGATCGCCATATAGGCGAAGCAGAACCCGGCGATGATTCCGAGTTGGCGGCCCTGCAGATGCCAGCCGAGGACGACCGCCAACCCGGTCACCGCTATCCAGGGCAGCCCCGGAACCGACTCGGAGAAACCGGCGACCAGAACGGCCTCGACGAAATCCAGCGGGAAATCGATCAGGTTGGCGATGGCCCGGGTCATGTCCCGGAAGGTGAGGAGGCCGAATATCTCCTCCTTTCGCAGGACTTCGACCGCTGCGTTAATCCACCCGACGAACGGCGCCGACCACTCCTGCGGGACGATTCTCAGCCAGTCGGGCAGAAACGGCCCGATCAACAGGATGAACACGGCCGGCGCCAGCAGGAAGACCGCGACGCGGAGACCGGATTGCCCTGCGCCGACGACCCAGCGGCGGACCGTGAGCTCGCCGCTCAGGACCGCTGCTTCAGCCACCGGAGTCCGGCTCCCGGGAGAACAGCACATCGAGGATGCGGGTGCGGCTTACCATGCCGACGATGCGGTCGCTGTCGTCGGCGACCTGCAGAGGAAGCTCGCTGTCGACGATCATCCGCGCGACGTCGGCCACCTTGTCGGTCTGGCGCACCGTGCGATCCGACACTGGCTGTCCCTCCGCCGGCGCTTGCATGACCGAGGCGATTGTCAGCAGCTTTTCGCGGGCGACGTCGCGGGTGAAATTGGCGACATAGCCGTCGGCAGGCCGCGTCACCAGTTCTTCCGGTGTGCCGATCTGCACGATCCGGCCTTCGTTCATGATCGCGATGCGGTCGGCAAGCCGGATCGCTTCGTCGAAATCGTGGGTGATGAACGCAATCGTTTTCTGCAGCATCGTTTGCAGGCGCAGGAACTCGTCCTGCATTTCGCGCCGGATCAGCGGGTCGAGCGCAGAGAAGGGCTCGTCGAGAAACCAGACATCCGGTTCGACCGCCAGAGAACGCGCGATGCCGACACGCTGCTGTTGGCCGCCCGACAGCTCGCGCGGGTAGTAGCGGTCGCGCCCCTTGAGCCCGACCAGCTCGATGATCTCCAGCGCCCGCTTCTCCCGCGTCGCGCGGTCGACGCCCTGCACCTCCAGCGGGAAAGCCACATTCTGCAACACCGTCCGGTGGGGCAGCAGGGCGAAATGCTGGAACACCATCCCCATCTTGTGACGGCGGATTTCGATCAGTTCCCGGGCGGGAATCTTCAGCAGGTCCTGGCCGTCGAACAGCACTTCGCCGGCGGTCGGTTCGATCAGGCGGGACAGGCAGCGGACCAGCGTCGACTTGCCGGAGCCGCTGAGCCCCATGATGACGAGGATTTCGCCGGGAAAGACCTCCAGGCTGGCATGGCGCACGGCGGGAATGTAGCCATCGGCCTCAATGGCGCCGTCCGGGGGATCGCCGCCATGCGCGGCAAGAAAACCTTCTGGGTCCCTGCCATACAGCTTCCAGATGCTTCGGCAGGCGATCTTGGCGTCCAAAATCTTCCTCTCCATTCGGCCGCCCCGAAGCGGGGAGATTACGGTACGACTTTTTCCCGGACCGGGAAACGCCGTTACGGTCCCCGACCCGAAACAATAATGCCATTACGAACCATTACCAACCATTTGTCACTGTTGCTGACCTCTATAATCGGTTGACAGCTTGTATTTGAGGTGAATGATAGATCAAGTGCGTCGACGAGCCCGCACAATTGGTGCAAATTGGTTCGACGCCAAACGACCGAGGGAGAATCCTGATGCGAAAGATGGCGAAAGCGGCCGGTGCGGCCGTATTGCTGATCGCAGGCGCCCAGGCCGCCACGGCCGAAACGATCAACATTCCGCTCCACAACTGGTCGAGCCAGCTTGTGGGCGCCCGTATCGTGGGCAACATGCTGGAGATGGTGGGCGAGAAGGTCGCCTATGTGTCGGCGGACAGCCAGGTGGTCTACACCTCGATGTGCGAAGGCGACATCCACCTCGTACACGAGGTCTGGCAGGGCGCATTCGGCGTCAGCTACGAGAAGCAGCTGAATGCGGGCTGCGTGGTCACGGCGGCGACCCATGAGGCCAAGACCCGCGAGGAATGGTGGTATCCGGACTATGTCGAGGAGGCCTGCCCCGGCCTGCCCGACTGGGAGGCGCTGAACAAGTGCGCCGAGATGTTCTCGACAGCCGCGACCAAGCCGCAGGGCCGCTTCCTTGCCGGTCCCGTGGACTGGCTGAAGCACGACCAGGAGCGCGTCGACGGCCTCGGAATGAACTTCAAGGTGGTGAACGCGGGCTCGGCCGCCGCGCTCTGGGCGGAGTTGAAATCGGCCAGCAAGCGCAAGGCGCCGATCGTGCTGTTCAACTGGACGCCGAACTTCATCGAGGCCCTGTACGAGGGCAAGTTCGTGGAGTTCCCGGCCTATGATGAGGCTTGCCGCAAAGATCCTGCATGGGGCCTGAACCCTGACAAGGCTTATGACTGCGGCAACCCGAAGGACGGCTATCTGAAGCTTGGCGTCTGGAAGGGCTTCGCCGAGAAATGGCCGAAGGCCTACAAGGTGCTGGAGAAGATGAGCTTCTCGAACCTCGACATCGCCGTCATGGCCAAGCTGGTCGACGTCGACAAGATGGAGGCGGATGCCGCAGCGGCCAAGTGGATGGAAGACAACAAGGCCAAATGGGAGCCCTGGGTGGCAGCGGCCACGATGTAAATTCGGGCCGGAAGCTCGATACCGCGATCGGGGCCCGCCAGCAATGGCGGGCCTCTTTCTTGCGCGTTTCAACCGACAGGGCACTGGATCATGACGGTACTGCTGGAAACCCGGGCCGATCTCACACTCGAAACCGCCCGGCGGGTGGCCTGGGGCGGCGAAGGCGTCGAACTCGGCGCCACGGCCCTCGCGGCGATGCAGCAGGGGCGCCGTCGGCTGGAACGCATTCTCGACCATGACCCCGAGGTCACGATCTATGGTGTAACGACCGGCTACGGCCAGTTCGCCCGCAAGCGGCTCACCCCGAAGGAACGCGAACAGTGGGCCGGCATGTCGCCGGCCCGAATCGCCGCGTCGTGGGGCGATCCGCTGCCTGAACGCGTCGTGCGCGCCATCGTCCTGGCACGCCTGGCCAACTTCGTGGAAGGACATGCTGCGATATCGCCGGAAGTCGCCTTGGGTGTCGCTGCCATGCTGGACGGGGACAGCTTGCCGGCCGTCCCGGCGCAGGGTCAGGGTGGGGCGGGCGAGATCCTCTCGCTGAGCCACCTGTTCACCGGTCTGGCGGAAAGGATGAAACCCGCGGCCAAGGACGTGTTGTGCCTGATCAATGGATCGCCGGCGGCCACGGGCCTTGTCACCGATGCCGCGCTTGCCGCGGACAGGCGCTTCGATATGGCGGCGCGGGTCTTTGCGCTCTCCTTCGAGGCCTTCAACGCGCCGCTGGGCCATCTCGATCCCGCGCTGGACGGTTACTGGAACAACCCCCATGACAGCTGGGCGCTTCGGCGTCTTCGCGAACTGGTGGGCGACGGTCACGGCGGAGAAAGGCGTCCCTATCAGGCGCCCGTAAGCTATCGCATCGTGCCGCGGATGCTGGGCCAGGCGCGGCGGGCAGCGGCCATGGCCGCGGAGGTCGCGGCCGAGTCGCTCCAGGCGGTGACGGACAACCCGGTATGGATCGATGCCGTCGACGGGGACCACCCCTTCGGTCGCTTCATATCGACGGGCGGCTATCACAACCCCCATGCGGCGCTCGCCATGGACGCCCTGACGGCCGCCTGCGCCAATCTCTGCGTTCTTGCCGGACGTCAGGGCGCCAAGCTTCTGGACGGCGCCGTTTCGCTGCTTCCCGATCAGCTCACTGCCGGCGAACCCGGCGGCGAGGGCCGCCGGGCCCATATGGGAGGCCTGCCGATGGCCCAGACCGGATATGAAGAGGAAGCCCGTCTCTACGCCCAGCCGACATTGCTCCCCGGCGGGGAATCCGGCGGTTTCGGCCAGAACGACGTCGCCAGCCCCGTGTTCCTGGCGTGGTCCAAGCAGGACCGCGCCGGGCGGTGTCTCGACATGGCGCTCGCCAGTCTCGTGCCGATCGCCCTGCGCGCGCTCGACGTCACCGACCGTCCCGTTCCGCCGCGACTGGCCGGACTCGAGGCCGCAGTCCGGGAGATCGAGCCCGACTTTACGCGGCCCATGGCGTTGGGGCCCGTGGTGGCATCGATTGCCGGGGCCTTGCGCCACGACATCTATCCGCCGTGATGCGAACGAAGCGGCGCGGCCCCGCTACAGAAAATCCCGTTCGTGTACGATTGCCGTGAGATAACCTGCGGCCAGAAGCCGGCGGGTGTCGGTCATCTCCAGCGGCTGCTCCCGGCGCCAGATGTCGAGCATATCGCGCGCACGGTTCCCGGCAGCGGCCTGGATCCTGGCGTCGTA
>MPNF01000214.1 GCA_002238885.1 Alphaproteobacteria bacterium bin95
GCTGCGAGCACGCTGCCTGTGCCGATCTGGGGCAATCTGGCGGCAGCGTTTCTGGCGTTCCCCCTCGCCTCTCCCTTCTCGGTCCCGGAAACGGGCATAGTCTGGATGGTGCTGCTTGCCGGCCTGGTCCTGCCGGCGGGTATCGCGCTCATCAGCACCGGGCCCCGTTACATCCCGGCGGCGGAAGTGGGGCTGCTGCTGCTGCTTGAAACCCTGCTCGGGCCGCTCTGGGTGTGGCTCGGCACCGGCGAGACACCGACACCGGCGGTGCTGGCGGCAGGAGCAGTGATCGTCGTGGCGCTCGCCATGAACTCGGCTCTTGGGCTACGCTCCGCCGCCCGCAGGGAGATGGTGCCATGACCCGTCCCGCCATGATCGTTGCCGCCCAGCCGGAGGCAGCCGAAGCCGGTGCCCGCGTGTTGCAGCGGGGCGGCAACGCTGTCGATGCCGCTATCGCCGCCGCGCTCGTGCAGGGCGTGGTCGATCCGCAGATGTGCGGCATAGCCGGATTCGGCTCCTGCCATCTCTTCCTGCCGTCGAAGGGCGTCCATAGCTGCATCGACTTTCACGGCAAGACGCCGCTCGCCGCACATCCGGCGATGTGGGAGGACCTGCTGGAAGGTGAGACGCGGGACGGCTTCGGCTTCATTCTGAAGGGCCGCGTCAACGATCTCGGCTACCAGTCGATCACCACGCCGGGCTCGCTCAAGGCCTATTTCGAGGCTGCGACGGAGTTCGGAAGCTGGGACTGGGCGGATATCTGCGCGCCGGCCGTAGCCCAGGCCCGCGAGGGTTTCATCGTGCGCCCGCATGTCGATTTCTGGTGGCAGCAGACGGAGCAGTTGGGCCGCACGGCTAACCGCGAGCGCAACGCCTTCTCGGCGACCGGCCGCGCCGTCTACTTCCATGAGGACGGGCGCATCAGGCGCACCGGAGACCGTGTCTTCAATCCGGACCTCGCCCGCACGCTGGAACGCGTCTCCAGGGGCGGAGCGGACATCTTTTATACGGGCGAAATCGCCGAGGAGATCGACGCCGACATGCGCGCCAATGGCGGGTTGATGACGGCCGCCGACCTAGCGGCCTATCGCACGACCCGCGCCGAACCTGTCTGGACCGGCTACCGCGACTGGCGCGTTGCCTCCAACCGGCCGCCCGGCGGCGGCGTGCAAGTGTTGCAGATATTGAACCAGCTCGAGCATTTCGACCTCGCGGCGCTCGGACACAACAGCACCGAATATCTGCGAGTCGTCAGCGAGGCGATGAAGCGGGCGACGCGGGACAAGGATGCCCATGTCGGAGACCCGACCTTCTACGACGTGCCGCTGGACTGGCTGCTGTCCAAGGAATACGGCGCGGAGCTCGCCGGGGAGATCCAGCGCGGCGAGCGGGCCTCGGTGACGCGGGTCGCGGCGGAGCCGCCCGACACGACCCATGTTGTGGCCGTGGACCGCGAGGGCGGCATCGTCACCATGACACACTCGCTCGGCATGCCTTCGGGCGTCATCACGCCGGGGCTTGGCTTTATGTACAACGGCTGCATGGCGGTCTTCGATCCGCGCCCTGGCCGTGCGGGGTCGATTGCGCCCGGCAAGAGCCGGTTTTCCTCGCTCTGCCCGACGATCGTCTTCGAGGGCGACCGGCCCTGCCTGGCGCTCGGCGCGCCGGGCGGCACGCAGATTTCGATGGGCGTGACGCAGGCGGTCCTGAACGTGCTCGATCACGGCATGACGATGACTGAGGCGGTGTCGGCGCCGCGCTTCTCGTCGACCTCGAATGCCATCGACATTTCGAACCGCATTCCGGGCTATACGGTCGAGCCGCTGGAGAAAATGGGCTACGAAATTGTCCGCAGCCCGTTGACCTTCGGATTCGCGGCAGTACATGGCATCCGCCTTCTGGCGGACGGCCGTCTGGACGGCGGCGCCGACCCCGGCCATGACGGGGTGGCGCTACAGGTCTGATCCGGCCGCCCTATACTGCGGTTGCGGTGCGGCTTGCGTGGGGAGAGGAAGCTATGTGCGGAATCGTCGGTCTGTATCTGAAGAACCCCGCTCTGAGGCCGCATCTGGGCCGTCTGTTCTCGCCCATGATGGGAGAAATGACCGAGCGCGGCCCGGACAGCGCGGGCTTCGCGGTCTATCGCGAGGAAGGCGGGCGGGACGAGGCCAAGGTCACCGTGTGCAGCGTGGCGCCCGGTTACGACTGGCCCGGCCTTGCGCAGGAGGCGGGCGAAGCGCTGGGCGCCGAAGCCGTCGCCGAGGCGGCGTCGAACCACGCCGTGCTCAGGGCTTCCGTCGATGCGGGGAAGCTGCGGGACTGGATTGAGGCGGCGCATCCCGAGCTCAGCGTCACGAGTTCCGGCTCGGCGCTCGAAATCTACAAGGATGTAGGCCTGCCGATGGATGTGCTGGACCGGTTCGGCGTCAGCCAGATGGCCGGTTCGCACATGATCGGCCACACCCGCATGGCGACCGAAAGCGCCGTGACGACTGCGGGCGCCCATCCCTTCAACACCGGCGACGATCTTTGCCTCGTCCACAACGGTTCGCTGTCCAACCACCACCGCCTGCGCGACTGGCTGCGCGAGCAACAGGGCGTGCGGTTCCAGACCGACAATGACACCGAGGTCGCCGCCGGATACCTGACCTGGCGAATCGGCGAAGGCGCCAGCATCGCCGAGGCGCTGGAGGCCGGCATCCGGGACCTGGACGGCTTTTACACATTCGCGGTCGGTACGAGAGAGGGCTTCTCGGTCCTTCGCGACCCGATAGCCTGCAAGCCGGCCGTCATGGCGGAGAACGATGACTGGGTCGCCATGGCGTCCGAGTTCCGTGCACTCGCCTGCCTGCCGGATGTCGAGGCGGCGTCGGTGTGGGAACCGGAGCCGGGCAAGGTCTATTCCTGGGGTGGCAGCGCGTGACTGTCGAGACCATCGACCTCGACGTGGCGGGCGTCCGGGTGCTCAATCGCCGACTCCAGGGCCGCGACGAGCCGGTTGCGGGCAGGCGCTTTGTGGTTACGAACGCCAAGGGACGCCATGCGCTCGCCGTCGGGCTGACGGAGGCGATGGATGTCCGGATTCGCGGTCATGTCGGCTATTACTGCGCCGGGATGAACCGGAAAGCGGATGTGATCGTGGAGGGCAATGCCGGCACCGGCGTCGCCGAGAACCTGATGTCGGGCACCGTTCGGGTGACCGGGGACACCAGCCAGTCGGCCGGAGCGAGCGGCCGGGGCGGGCTCCTCGTGATCGAGGGCAGCGCGAGCGCCCGCTGCGGCATTACCATGAAGGGTATCGACATCGTGGTGGGCGGCTCCATCGGGCATATGTCCGCCTTCATGGCGCAGGCCGGCCGGCTGGTCGTCTGCGGCGATGCAGGCGCCTATCTGGGCGACTCGATCTACGAAGCCGAACTCTTCGTTCGCGGCAGGGTCGAGAGCCTCGGTGCGGACTGCGTCGAGAAGGATATGGACGAGCGGGACACCGAGGCTCTGCAGGCGCTGCTGGAGCGCGCCGGCCTGGCTGCCGATGCAGGCGAGTTTCGCCGTTACGGTTCGGCGCGCCAGCTCTACAACTTCCGCGTCGATAACGCCGCGGCCTACTAGGGACGGCAATCATGTCAGGCGAACGAACGACGCGCTCCTGGGCCAGCTTTCCCCCGCATGTCATCTCCGAGATACACCGCGCGGCCGACCAGGGCCTTTACTACATCCGGGGTTCCGGCGCGTGGCGGGCCTTGCCGTCCTTCGACGATCTGGTGTTTCTCGGGGCGTCGGTCTCGCGCTACCCGCTGGAGGGCTACCGGGAACGCTGCGATACGGACGTGACCATCGGCGCCCGCTATGCGTCGAAGCCTGTGGAGCTCAAAATCCCGATCACCATTGCGGGCATGAGCTTCGGCGCGCTGAGCGCCAGCGCCAAGCGCGCCCTCGGTCTCGGCGCGAGCGCGATGGGCACCAGCACGACCACCGGCGACGGCGGCATGACGATGGAGGAGCGGGAAGCCTCGCAGACGCTCGTCTACCAGGTCCTGCCCTCGCGTTACGGCATGGACCCGGACCATCTCCGCATCGCTGACGCGATAGAGGTGGTTGTCGGGCAGGGCGCCAAGCCCGGCGGCGGTGGCATGCTGCTCGGCCAGAAGGTGACCGAACGGGTGGCGGGCATGCGGACCCTCCCGGCTGGCATCGACCAGCGCAGCGCCTGTCGGCATCCGGACTGGACGGGCCCCGACGATCTCACAATCAAGATTCAGGAGTTGCGCGAGGTCACCAACTGGGAAAAGCCGGTCTATGTGAAGGTCGGCGCGACCCGCACGCAGTACGATGTGGCGCTCGCGGTCAAGGCCGGCGCGGACGCCGTGGTGGTGGACGGCATGCAGGGGGGCACGGCCGCCACCCAGGAAGTGTTCATCGAGGATGTCGGCATCCCGACGCTGCCGGCCGTCCGCCTCGCCGTTGATGCGCTCAAGGAACTCGGCGTCCACCGCGAGGTGCAGCTGATCGTTTCGGGCGGCATCCGCACCGGCGCCGATGTCGCCAAGGCGCTGGCGCTCGGGGCCGATGCCGTCTCCATCGGCATGGCTGCGCTGATGGCGCTCAACTGCAATGCCCCGCTCTACCTTGAGGACTATGAGGCTCTCGGCACGCATCCTGGCGCCTGCAACATGTGCCAGACAGGCCGCTGTCCGGTAGGGGTGACGACCCAGGACCCGGTCCTCGAGGCGAGGCTCGACCCGGAGGAAGGAGGGCGGCGGGTGCGCAACTACCTCTCCACGCTGGCGATGGAATGCCAGACGCTGGCGCGGGCCTGCGGCAAGAGCCATGTCCACAATCTGGAGCCGGAGGACCTGGCCGCGCTCACCATCGAGGCGGCGGCGATGGCGAGGGTTCCGCTGGCGGGAACCGACTGGATTCCGGGCCGGTCCTGACGGCGCGACCGTGACAGGAATGCCGGGGCGTCGTAGCATGGCGCGGCATCGGCGACCGGAGAGGACGGCATGAGTGGGCACCGGGCGTTACGGAGGCGAGTCCCGGCCCGCAAGGCGACATATCGGGACGTGCTTGATGCGCCGCCGCACATGGTAGCCGAGATCGTCAAGGGCGCGCTGCATACGCAGCCGAGGCCGGCCAGCCGGCACGCGCTGGCGGGGTCGTCGCTTGGCGACGAGCTGGTCAGCCCGTTCCAGAAGGGCCGGGGCGGGCCGGGCGGCTGGTGGATCGTCGATGAACCGGAACTCCATCTCGGCGAGGACATCCTGGTGCCGGACCTCGCCGGCTGGCGCCGTGAGCGGATGCCCGATTACCCGGATGCCCCCTATTTCGCCTTGGCGCCGGACTGGGTGTGCGAGATTCTTTCTCCTTCGACGAGAACCTTCGACCTTGAAGAAAAGCGCCCGATCTACGCGCGGGAGGGCGTGGACCATCTCTGGTTCGTCGATCCGGCGGCAAGGACTTTGGAGGCGTTCGTTCTGCATCGGCGCGGCTGGACCTCGGTCGGCTCGGCGCGGGAGGATGAGCCCGTGTCCCTCCCGCCCTTCGAGGCGGTGACCTTCCCGCTCGACGCCCTCTGGCCCTGACGGCCGCGGACCCTTCTAGACCGAAAGGATGACCATGACCGGCAAGCTGGAAGCCTTCGCGAAGGCGAACGATGTCAGGTATTTCCTCTTCAACTTCACCGACATACGCGGGATGCAGCGCTCCAAGCTGGTGCCCGCGGCGGCCGCGCCGGCAATGGAGGAGGCAGGCGCCGGGTTTGCCGGTTTCGCCACCTATCTGGACATGACGCCGGCCCAT
>MPNF01000215.1 GCA_002238885.1 Alphaproteobacteria bacterium bin95
CCTCCTTCACCGCGAAATCCGCCGCTTCCAGAAGCAGTCCGGCCAGCGCGCCCACGACCGCGTCCCGTTCCTCCCGGTTCAGGCCACGCAGCGCCGGTGCGTCCAGCAGCATGCTGAGCTGCCGGGCTGCGCCCGGCGCCCCCGCCGGCACAGGCAAAGACCTCATTGAGCTCCTCCTCGTTAACGGTCCCGTCATCGGAGGAGCTTCGTCTAAAACCCTGGCCCGCGAGAACCTCGTGAAGCGCGGCAAGAGCGGCCAGAGATGCACGCGGCACACCGATCTCCATGCCGGCGCATGACGCAGGATCGGGCATCCAGGCGGGTATCTTGATGATCAGCCCCGGCTCTACCTCGACGGAGGCGATGGAGCCGTCGGCACGCTGTTCGATAGCTTCAGGGCGTACTCGCCGACCGAAAAGTGCGTGCCAGCGGTAGTGGATGACACAATCCTGCCCGATATGGGCAGAATGAATGCGCGATCGCCCTCGGCCGCAAGTCGTGGCTGTTCGCCGGCTCCGACCGCGGTGGCAGGCGCGCCGCGGCTATTTACACGTTGATCGGCACCGCCAAGCTCAACGACGTCGATCCGCAGGCCTGGCTCGCCGATGTTCTCGGCCGGATTGCGGAGACCCCGCAGAGCCAGCTCGACGAACTCCTTCCCTGGAATTGGGTTCCGGAGCAGAAGTTCGATCAAGCCGCATAAGCCGGCCCACGCCCCAAACCAATCCGCCTCGCACGCGCTCGCCGCTCAAAGCCGGCCTACCTACCCCTGCGCTTCGGCGGATGCATACGGTGTTGTCGGCGGGCGCAAAGCGTTTGCGGATCGCGAGTGTCGCGGACCGCGAGTTGACTCTCTCCAAGGCAACGTGTTTTGCTTTGCGGTGTGGGGTGACGGCCCGTGTGCCATGAGGCGACGGGGCCGTGTTTGGAGGTTTGGAGGGCATCGTCAGGTGTTTGCGTCGAGGACTTCGGGATTGTTCGCGCGCGCAACTGAACGCCAAAAGCCTCTTGTTGTCAGGCCCCAGCAAACTCGACCGAGTGCCTGTCGCTTAAGCGGGGCGGTCTTCCTTTCAAGACGCGGTCTGCCCCGCCGCGCGGCTGTCGGCGCTGCGGGCGACCTCGTGCGCCGGTGCTTCAGGCCCTCCGATGCGGCGCCCGCTGACCAATGCAAGTTCACAAGAAGGGCAAGCAAGTCGTCGAAGAATGACCTGCCGCCCCGGTGAGAGGAGAAAACCCACATGAACCGGATCTCGATGACAATCGTGGCGACTGTCGCCACAGCGCTGTCGGGAACAGCGGGCGCCTCCTGCATCGTTGTGGATGGTAGCACGGCGGATCGCGGAGCGTGTCGTTCGATATACGGCGAAGCCTGGGGCGACGACGGTGTCGGCGATCACCAGACCCTGGACTATTTCAATTCCATATACAGGTGGTCGGACACCGACGTTTCCTGGGAGACGTGGTCCTATGAGGCCGTTGCTTTGCGAAACTTTGATGGGGCGAGCCTCTCCGCTTTCACGTCCGTGGAGTTGCTCGATCATTCAGAGCAGCCCACGAACGTGTCGACACGGTTCGGCACGGCGACTTACCGGGGTCGTTCCACGGGTGTGTATGCGTTGGCCACCCCCCTCGGCGGGAATGTTGGCGCCCTAGCAGGCAATGTGGAGTTGACGGCCGATTTCACCGGGGATGAGTTGACAGGGAAATTCAACGGCTTCTCCATCCTGCTCGAGGCGGCAACCGGCGACGGGTGGCAGAGGATCCCGGTGAGCGTTACGGTGGCGGGCACGCTCCTGAATGACGGTGTCATAGGGTCGGGCCAATTGGATTCGGACTTTATACTGCCTGGCAACTCGACAACGTGGCGAGTGAAACGCAATCAGGTTCTCGGCCTGACGCCGGAGCTTCCCGACCTACCCGAGTTTTCCGTCAAGGCGCATTTCGTCAAGGATGCTACGGAGACGATCGGGACTTTAGAGACCATCAGCCCGCTGGTTGTCGAGCAAGGGGATTCGACGGGTATCCTTTCGCTGTCCATGTCCTTCGGCGGGGATACCGCGACGATTTTGGCGCCTGAGGTGACTCCGGCTTCTAACCTGTCGGAACTGATTGCTGATTCCTCGAACACGTTCAGCACGCTGACGCTAACATTGCATCTCGATTCTACTGACAACCGAGCGTCCGCGACGGATCAGTTCTTGATCGAGTCGGTCACAGGCGATGGTGACGGGGGGTTCTATGTAACTTACGTTTTCGATGGCGTGAAGGAAGACGTGCATTTCACGAGTGCTGACTTCCTCTCCCAAAGCAGGCAGTACCGTAAGGAAATAGACGACCGAAGCTATCTTGTCTGGTCGGAAGCGAGCCGGTTCGATGGGGTTTCCTCTGGAAAATCGACAGAGTTCGAGTATTTCAATACGATCAACGGGCACAATTGGGGCGGATATAGATCTCTTGCAGCCTACGGCATTACGACCGGTTCCGCCGGCATGCCAACAGGAACCGCGATTTATACCGGGCGCATGGATGCCGATATATTCGACAATACTCTCGATAACATCTCCCCTTCGGTAGCCCGATCCTTTGTTCTTGGCAAGATGATACTGACGGCGGATTTTGCAGACGCAAGCCTGTCAGGGCGCGTTTTTCACTTGCAAATACGACGTCCCGGCGACTCCCAATCTGACGATATGTCTTCGACAACCCGGATCGACATCACAGACGGCGCGATTGCCGCCGACGGGTTTACGGCTACGCTGACCGGCCTCGACAGCGATGCGGATGCTTCGCTGACGCAGAGCATGCGTGGTTTCGCGGGTGATGTGCGGGGTCAATTTTACGGAGCCAACGCCCGGGAATTGGCTGCGGTCTTCAATGCAACCCGCGCCATTGGCGACGACGACGATTGGACAATGGCAGGATGGATCGGCGGTAGACGCACGGACGTCGTTGGCAAACATGCGGACAACGAACCGTTGTCAGCCGGCGTAAATCGCCTCGACTACAGTTCGACATCGCCCCGCATTGTGGCCCAAGAGGCGAACAATCGAATTACATCCATCGAAGCCGATAACGCCGGCGGATACACGATCTCCTATACGGTCGACGGAACGGTGCAAACCATGTCCCTGAGCGTAGACGACCTCGGCGGAACTTTCCCATCCCTTCCCGAGGCCTACTCGAAGAGAACCGGAACGAACGGGGTATTCTTCAGGCGCCCGAGTTCTGCGAACAGAGTGCCGCAAGGGTTGCATTACAATGTGAAGGACTGGTCGGCCGGGGTTTTCTCCGATGGAACAACGACTTCGCTGAATTCCGCGACCTGGGCATCCGTTGTCCACGGAACCAGAACTGCCTCCGCGAGCATGCCGCAGACGGGAATGGCGACCTTTGCTGGCAGAGCGTCGGCCTATGTCTTCGAACCCAGTCCGGGAGAGGGACGCGCCTCGTCCAGCTACGCTGGAGGCTATAGCGGCTCGTTGACCCTGTCGGCGGACTTCGCAGCGGGCAGCGTGTCCGGGCGCATTTCCGACCTTGAGCATAGCCCGAGTTACTACGACAACGGCCAGTACAGCGCCACTGCCGGAGAGTTCACGATCTCCAATGGCGCCATCCAGGGGAATGCCCTGTCCGGCGGCCTGTCGGGTCTGGGCTTTACCGGCACCGTCTCGGGCGCCTTCTACGGGCCGGCTGCCGACGAGGCCGCCGGCGTCATGCAGGCGACGGGAGCGGAAGGCAAAGTGCTTCACGGCTGGTTCGGCGGCGCGCGCCAGTAAGACTGCCCGCACAGGTGCGCGTGGGCGTATTCCCGGCTGTGATCGCGGCAGGGCTGCTGTTCGCCGCGACCGCCTTCGGTCAAGCGGACGGTCTCCCGAACAGACCTACCGACCTGCAGTTCGGCCGGCTTCTGTTCGAGGCCGGCCGTTTCCGCGATGCGCGCACGTTCCTGGAGCAAGCCCGTCCCGCCGACGAGGAAGAAGGCATCGAGCGGCTGTTTCTGCTCGGGCTTGCCGAGGTGCGGCTCGGTCTCCTGCCTGAGGCCGCGGAGCGTTTCGAAGCGATCCTTGCCATCCGCCCGGAGCTGACGCGGGTCAGGCTGGAGCTGGCGCGGGTCTACGGCCTGCTCGGGCGCGACGGGAAGGCCCGGTTCCATTTCCAGGCGTCGCTCGGCGACGAGCTCCCGTCTTCGGTCGAGGGGGCGGTCGAGGCTTGGCTCGACCGCATCGACGCGCGCAAGCGCTGGTCGGTTTCGGTTTCTGCTGCAGTTCTACCCGAGAGCAATCCGGCGAAGCGCACGGCCGAGGAGGAAGTGCGCATCGGCGGCGTGCCGTTCCGGCTCGACGAGAATGCCCGCGAGGCATCGGGTACGGGCCTGCTGCTCCGCACGGGGGCGCAGTATTCGCCCGTGCTTGCCGACGACTGGCGCGGCGTTCTAGCCGTCTCGACGGCCGCGAAACTCTACGAGCAATCCGACTGGAACGATATCTCGGTCCAGGGCGATGTCGGGATTGCGCGGCTGTTCGACCGGGGCAGCGCGAGCGGCGGCATACGCCTCGGCCGACGATGGCTGGGCGGCGAGCGTTACAGCGACGGGATCGGCCCCTGGGTGCGCGGGCGCCTGCGGCTCACACCCGTCCTTCGGCTCGACGGCGCACTCAGTGCCGAACGCCGCTCTCACCCGTTGCAGTCCGGCCAGGACGGATGGACCGTCACCCTGCGCCCCGGCCTGGACTATGCGCTGAGCTCGCGGACGACACTCCGGGCCGAGATCGACCTCGAACATGTCGATGCCCGCGAGGACCGTCACGGCAGCCGGCTGGGCGGTCTGGCCCTCGGGGTCTCGCATGCCTTCGAAGGCGGCCTCTCGGTGTCGCCCAGGGCGGCCGTCCACTGGCGGCGCTACGCCGGCGAAGACCCTCTCTTCGGGAAGGCGCGTTCGGACCGGCAGACGCGTTTGTCGGTGAACCTGCTCCACCGCGCGCTGCAATATCGCGGTTTCGCCCCCTATGTCGGCTTTTTCGTCGAGTGGAACCGGTCCAGCATTCCGATCAACCGCTACCGCAATCAAGGCGGCGTGTTCGGGGTCTCGAAGACATTTTGACGTTGCGCCTCGCAGATAGGGGTCCGCTTCGGTTGGGGATGAAATCCACTAAATGTCATCTAGGACTCATCCGCAATCGATCCGAGAGTGGGCGGACGTCGTCGCTGGACGCCAGATCCCTGGGGCAAGGAGCGGGGGAAGGCCAATGAAGACCCGAACGGTGAGGACGGCCGGGGAGCGCCTTGGATGATTCGGTTGGAGTTTTTTCTCGGCCCACTTCAAGGAACTACGGGATTGTCGGGCCGCAGGTCGCCGAGGTTGAATGCGATCGCCTCGAAGGGAGAAATGCTGACGGCGTCGTCGTCCTTGAGCGATGCGATCAGCACCCACTGGCCGTCGCGGAGCTCGAAGGCTTCCAGACCGCGGGCGAGGGGATCGACAAACCAGAGATGGGCGATGCCTTCCCGAGCGTAGATCGGCCGTTTCTCAAACAAGTCGATCTTGCGGGTACCGGGAGAGAGCACTTCGCAGACCCAATCGGGGGAGATTGCGAACCAGGCCGTGTCGGGATAGTCCGGCATCCGTTCCCGGCGCCATCCGGCGAGATCGGGCACGAGAATATCCTCGCTCAGATGCAGTTCCGGCTCGTCGATGATCCACCCAGCCGCCCGGACCGCCAGAGTCGTAATCGAAGGGCCCTTCGATCTTTACGCCGAGCGATGAGCTTGCGCGTGCATGACGCG
>MPNF01000216.1 GCA_002238885.1 Alphaproteobacteria bacterium bin95
CAGGATGCCGTCCATCTCGCGATCCTCTTTCCATTGAAGGAGAATGTGCCACTCCAGGAAAAGCTGGAATGCGTCAATCGGATAAACGACCGCTATATCATCACTCGCGCGGCCGTCACCAAGGACGCCACCCTTCTCCTCTGCGACTATTACATCTATCTGAACGGCGGTGTGTCGCGAAAGGCGATCGTGCTCGGGACCAAGAAGTTCATCGAGGTAACGCGGGAAGCCGCCGAAGAATACGCGGCAGACATCATCGCATAACGGTCTCAGGCGGGCTGCAACAGCATGGCTAGCGGACCCGAGGAAGCGGCCGCAGGAACAGTGCTCGTTTGCGGTGCGCTCGGCACGGTCGGCCGGGCGATGGTGGAGCATTTCGATACGCTACCGGGCTGGCGGGTCGTCGGCCTGTCGCGGCGGTCACCGGACTTTCCGACCGGGGCAGAGTTCCGCGCTGTCGATCTGCGCGACCGGGCGGCCTGCGAAGTCGGCCTCTCGGACCTTCGCCGCGTCACCCATATTGTCTACGCCGCGGTGTACGAAAAAGCCGATGTGGCGAGCGGCTGGCGCGATCCCGACCATGCCGAGACCAACCTCGCCATGCTCCGCAATGCGGTCGAGACCGCAGAAGCGTGCTCGCCCGGCCTCCGGCATGTCACGCTGCTGCAGGGGACCAAGGCATACGGCGCCCATCATGGGCCGTTCAAGACGCCTGCCAAAGAACGCGAGCCGCGCTATTGGGGGCCGAATTTCTACCATGACCAGGAAGACTGGTTGAGCCAACGGGCTGCCGGCGCCGGCTGGAGCTGGACAGCCCTGCGCCCGCAGGTCGTCTTCGGCGTCGCCATCGGCTCCAATATGAACGCGCTTGCCTGCGTGGCGGCGTATGCGGCGCTTTCGAAGGAACTGGGCATGCCGCTCCGTTTTCCCGGCGGCGAGCCGCGTATCCAGGAGGCGACCGACGCCCGGCTGCTGGCTCATGCCGCCGCATGGGCCGGCCGGACACCTGCCGCCGGCGGCGAGGCGTTCAACATCACGAATGGCGACTGCTATGTCTGGCACAATCTGTGGCCCCGCGTCGCCGAAGTCTTCGAGATGCCGATGGAGCAACCTTTCCCCTGCTCGCTGAGGCGGATCATGGCCGACAAGGGGCCGGTCTGGGATACCATGGTTGCACGCCACGGGTTGCGGCCCTACCGGCTGGAGCAGATTGTGCCGTCCTGGCAGTTTGCGGACTTCATCTTCGGTTACGGCCAGCGCCCTAATCCCGCTGTCGTCAGTACGGTCAAGGCGCGGCAATCCGGCTTCCAGGAATGCATGGACACGGAGGACATGCTCGTCGAACTGCTGCGGCAATTTCGCCGCGAGCGCATCGTGCCTTGAGGGCGGGCGCGCGGCCACCTAGGCTGTAAACCGTCACCTGAATCCGCTCCGTCAACAATGGAATCTCGCATGCACACAAGAGGCAAAGCCTTTATTGCGGGTATCTTCGAACACCCCACCCGCAAGGCGGTCGACAAGTCGGTCGCCCAGCTCCACGCCGAGAGCGCAAGGGGTGCGCTGGAAGATGCCGGCCTTTCGATCGAGGACGTCGATGCGTATTACTGCGCCGGCGACGCGCCGGGCCTCGGCCCGTTGTCGATGATCGAATATATGGGCCTGAAGAACGTTCGCCACATGGACGCGACCGAAGTGGGCGGTTCATCCTATGTCGTCCATGTCGGCCATGCCGCACAGGCGATTGCGGCGGGCAAGTGCAAGGTCGCCCTCATCACGCTGGCGGGACGTCCGCGTGCGGATGGCATGGCCACGGGCACCGCGCCCCGCAACTATGGGGACGCTTCGCCCGACGTGCCCTTCGAGTTCATCTACGGCCCGACTGTGGTGAATATGTATGCCATGGCTGCGCGCCGGCACATGCACGAGTTCGGCACCACCAGCGAGCAGTTGGCATGGATCAAGGTGGCCGCCTCGCAACACGCCCAGCACAATGAGCACGCCATGCTGCGCAACGTGGTGACGGTGGACGACGTAGTGAACTCGCCGTTGATTGCGGACCCGCTTCACCGGCTCGATTGCTGCGTGATCTCAGACGGCGGCGGTGCGTTCGTAGTGGTCGCGCCCGAGGTCGCCGCTTCTCTTGAACGCGATTGCGTCAAGGTACTCGGTTGCGGTGAAGCGCCGAAGAACCTGATGTCCGGCCAGGTGGACCTGACCTTCACCGGTGCGCGCTGGTCCGGCCCGCAGGCGTTCCAGGAAGCCGGCGTCGCGCCGGGCGACATCGACTATGCGTCGATCTACGACAGCTTCACCATCACGGTGCTGGAGACGATCGAGGACCTCGGTTTCTGCGAGAAGGGCAAGGGCGGGGCGTTCGTCTCGGACGGCAACCTCATCTCCGGCACGGGCAGCCTCCCCTTCAACACGGACGGCGGCGGCCTCTGCAACAACCACCCCATGAACCGGGGCGGGCTCACCAAGGTGCTCGAAGCCGTGCGCCAACTGCGGGGCGCAGCGCACCCGGCAGTGCAGGTGAAGGACTGCCGGCTGGCATTGGCGCACGGCACCGGCGGCTCCCTCGGCACCCGCATGGGCAGTTCCACAACGATCCTCGGGAGGGCTGACGCATGAGCGCCCGCAAGATTCCGGCGCCGCCGGCCAGTGTCGAAAACGAGGACTTCTGGGAGGCATGCAACGAAGGCAGGCTCATGCTGCCCCGCTGCGGCGATACCGGACAGTTCTTCTGGTATCCGCGCAAGATCAGCCCTTTCACGCTCTCGGGCAATGTCGAGAAGGTCGAGGCCGCGGGGACAGGTGAAATCTATTCCTACTCGGTCATGCGCCGGGCCGATCCCCAATACGCCATCGGCTATGTGCGCCTGGACGAAGGGATCACCATGATGACGAACTTCGTCGATTGCGACTTCGACAGCCTGGCCGTCGGCATGAAGGTCAAGCTTGCGTTCGTCGAAGCGGAAGGCGGCCAGAAAGTCCCCTGCTTCACACCCGCATAGGGTCTCATGCCTGCTGGCACGGAGTTCGGGAAACCGGCTCCGTGCCGGCGATGAACAGGCCCGCTTCATCGGCAAGACGGACCGCCGACTCCCGGTCCACGACCAGCACGCCGCCCGCCTCGGCCGCAATTCCCCGAAGGCCGCCGGCGGTGGCGGCGGCGACCGTGGCCGGTCCGATCACCGGCAGGTCCATGCGCCGATCCTGTTGCGGTTTGGCCATCTTGACCAGCACGCCTCCGGGGCCCTCGCGCCGCAGGCGGCCGGCGCGCGCGATCATCCGGTCGGTGCCTTCAGCCGCTTCTATCGCGAGCACGATCCCCTGCTGCACGACGACGGCCTGGCCGGCATCGGCACGTCCGAGCGCTTCGGCGACCTCCATACCGCGGCGGATGTCTTCGAGAGCCGTCTTGTCCGGGGCCAGCAATCCAAGCGGCCCGGGCGGCACCAGGGAGTCGCCAAGGATGGAAGACACCTCGACCACCCTGAGCCCCTCGCCTTCGAATGCCTTGACAACATGACGCATCAGCCCGTCATCGCCCAGTGCCCTTGCACCGGTCCGGGCGAGCAGGCGGACCGTGTAGAGGTCCGGCCTGAGCGATGCGAAGGACGGCCGCCGGACATGGCCAGCGAATACCACCTCGGCCGCCGCCTCCTCGCGAATCGCCGCGATAACCCGCCCGACGGCGCCGATCCGGCCCCAACGGTGCGGATGGCCGCGCAGCGAATCCGCGTCGGCAAATCCCTTCAACGCGAGTACGAAATAAGGCCGTTCGCATGTTCGACAGGCCTCAGCCAGTACAAGCGGCAGCGACCCGCCGCCGGCGACGATCGCAAGCTTATCCTGCATCCCCGGAACTTTCCGGCAGGCAGAGCCCTCGGTCCGACTCGGCGCTCATGAAGTCGACAATGCGGCGGACCATAGGATCGCCTCCATATTCCGTCGCAACGGCGTCTATACGCTCGCCGATAGCACCTTCAGCGTCGAACAGTTGCCGGAAGGCCTGGCGCATCAGTTTCAGCGTCTCCCGGTCGGTTCCGGCGCGCTTCAGTCCGATCCAATTAAGGCCCTGCAGTGTCGCACGGTCGCCGAACACCATCCCGTAGGGGATGACGTCCTGCACGACGGCGGAAAGCCCGCCGATCATTGCGTAGGTGCCGACCCGCACGAACTGGTGCACCGCCGCCAGCCCGCCGACAATCGCGCCGTCCTCTATCGCGACATGGCCGCCCAGGGTGGCGTTGTTCGCGAAAACGCAATCGTTGCCCACCCGGCAGTCATGCGCGATGTGCGCGCCCATCATGAACAGGTTCCGGTCGCCGACGACCGTGCGCATGCCTCCGCCTTTCGTGCCCGGGTTCATGGTGACATGCTCGCGGATAATGTTTCCGGCGCCGATCTCGAGCGTCGAGGGCTCGCCGGCATATTTCAGGTCCTGCGGCGGATGGCCGATCGATGCAAAGGGGAATATCCGCGTCCCGGGACCGACATGCGTACGCCCGGCCAACGCGACATGGGACTGCAAGACACAGCCGTCACCGAGGTGGACTTCCCCGCCTATGTGGCAGAACGGCCCGACCTTCACGTTTTCGCCGAGCGTCGCGCCTTCCTCGACAACGGCGCTCGGGTGTATGGAGCGCCCCATCACAGTCCCTGGATCATTGCGCTGTACTCTGCCTCTGCTACCAGAATCCCATCGACCTTGGCTTCGCCGCGAAACCGCCACACAGTCCCCCGGTGGCGGCGCACCGCAACTTCGACGCGCACCTGGTCGCCCGGCACTACGGGCCGGCGGAAGCGCGCATTGTCGATCGTCATGAAATAGACCAGCTTCCCCCGCACATGCTCGCCCATCGTCTTCACAACAAGCACGGCCGCCGTCTGCGCCATCGCCTCGACAAGCAGGACGCCCGGCATGACCGCCTTGGACGGAAAATGCCCCTGAAAGTGCCTCTCGTTGATGGACACATTCTTTATGCCGACTGCGCTTTCCCCCAGTCGGATTTCAATTACGCGGTCGATCATCAGGAAGGGATAGCGATGCGGAATCGTCGCCATCACCTCGCCGATCTCCGCAATATCGGCGTTGTCAGTCGTCATATTCCCTCGTCGCACGCTGCCGGGAGTTTCGCCGCCTATTGCGGCACTTCGATGGTTACACTCGGCAGGACCTCGTTCAAGCGTTCCAGGGCATCCTGGGTGAATTCCAGAGCCTTCTCGTCCGCCCAGACGAGAGCGGCTTTCTGGATTACGACATTCGCGCCGAGTTTCCCGGCTAGATCCCGGGAGACGCGCAACAGCTGCACCTGCACCTTGCGCACCGCTTCGGACCGCGCACGGTCCAACGCAGTACGCTGGCGCTGAGCCTTGCTGCGCAGCTGTGCAAGCTTTTCGCGCAACTCCTGCACCTTTGCCTTGTAGGCTTCCTTGTTGAGCAGGCCGCGCTGATTGGTCAGCGCCTGGTCTTCCTGCCGCAAGCGCGCCTCTGCCGCCTTGAACTCGCTTCCGTAGCGGGCCCCGATGTTTTCCACCTGCCTGGCGATCTCCACCACGGCCTTGGCTTCGCGCATAATCCTGTTGGTATCAATGACGATGGCGACCGTCTGCGGCACAGCTGCCGATACCGGCGCAGCACACAGGCACAGCAGAAACAACGCCGCCAGCTTCCGCATCAGAACTGCGCCCCGATGCTAAACAAAATGGTTTCGTCCTTGTCGAAGTCCTCCTTCAACACTGGCCAAGCGAAATCGAGA
>MPNF01000217.1 GCA_002238885.1 Alphaproteobacteria bacterium bin95
CTTGATGGAACTCCTCGGCGGCAAGTGATCTCCCGATGTAATGCCGAGTCAGAGGGCGGCAAAACTCCCGTGTCGTGCCGATTCCCGCTCGTCACTCGGCATTACAACTCGCTCGGCATTAATGCCGGCAGCGGCAAGACCACCATGCTGCGCACAGTTAAGGAGTTGCTGGACGGCAGGACGATCATGGGCCTTGCGCCCTCCGCATCCGCGGCCAGGGTGCTGGCGCGCGAGGCGGACATCCCGTCCCGGACACTGCAATGGTTCCTCACCCGCCATGGCGAGCTCTCGGACCCGGCGCGGCTCGCGCGGGCGCGGGCGGAGTTCGCCGGGGCGGTGCCTGCGGGGGGAGAGGGCTCCATGGCGCTCACGCGGCCCCGGCGCGGCTCGCGCGGGCGCGGGGGGAGTTCGCCGGCGCGGTGCTGGCGGTGGACGAGGCCTCGATGATCGACACGGTGCGCATGGAGGCGCTGCTCCGGATCGCGCGCACTCTCGGCGTCGCCCGGGTGGCGCTGGTGGGCGACACGGCGCAGCTGCGCGCCGTCGATGCGGGCCAGCCCTTCCGGGTGCTGCAGAAGGCCGGCATGGCGACGGCGCTCATGGACGAGGTGCTGCGCCAGAAGGACCCGGAGCTGAAGACGGCGGCGGGCCGCGCCCGGGAAGGCGAGCCGGGGGCCGCGATCCGGGAACTCGGCCCGCGTGTGCGTGAATATCCCCGCGAGGAGCTCGGCCCGGAGGCGGGCCGGCGCTGGCTGGCGCTCTCGCCGGAGGACCGCGCCGACGCCCTCATCCTGGCGCCCACCCATGCGATCCGCCGGCAGGTGAACGAGACCGTGCGCGAGGGGCTGGCGGCGGAGGGCCTGCTGCACGGGCGCGTGCTGGCGATCGACCGCCTTGTGGACCGCCGCCTGACGCGCGCGCAGGCCTCCGAGATACGCAGCTACGAGCCGGGCGACACGGTGGTCTTCCATCGCGACGTGTTCGGCTGCCGGGCCGGCGACGTCTGCATGGTGACGGGCAAGGATGAGGGGCATGTGGCGATGGCCGGCCCGGACGGCAGCGAGCGCCGGTTCCGGCCCTCGGGCAATGCGGCGGCATATCTCGGGCTCTACGACACGGAGCGGATCGAGGTCATGGCGGGCGACCGCATCCGCTGGACCCGTAACCGCAAGGCGCCGCCCGCAAGGTTCGGCCATCCCCGCCAACCAGACCTTGTCAATGGCGGCGAAGCGGAGATCGTGGAGATCGACCGCCAGCGGGTGCTGTTCCGCGACGATGCGGGCCGGACGTTCCCGCTCCGGCGCAAGGACCCCCAGCTTCGCCACCTGGACCATGCATACGGCTCCACCGTGCACGGCGCCCAAGGCCGGACGGCGCGCGCCGTGATTGCGGTGCTGGACGCGCATGGCGCCGCAGACCAGGCGATGTTCCATGTCGAGGTCAGCCGGGCCTCGGAGTCGTTCCAGCTGCTGACCGACGACCGCGAGGCGCTGGTGGAGATGCTGGAGGCGCGCCCCGACCGCGAGGACGGCGCGCTGGAGGCGCTGGGGCTCGAGCCGGCCGCGCTTCCCGGCGTCGCGCCGGGACTGGTCGGGGCTGGGACTCGCCCCGGCCGCGCTCCCGGTCGTCGAGCCGGAACTGTTCGAGGCTCTGGCGGCCGACTGGCGCACCCTGCAACGGCAGGGCGAGGAGATGGATACGCCGCCGTTCCTGCTTCCGGGCGCAGACGAGGTCATGGCGCGGGCTGAGGCGCTCTCCCTCGTCGAGGACCTGCCGGCGGACATGCGGGCGTTCGTGGACGGCATGCTGGCGGAACACGAATACCATGCCGTGCATGAGCGGGAGGCGCGGGACCTGGCCGACCGCATCCGCGCGCACTGGCGGCGCTGGCCGGAACTCGGCTGGGTCGCCTCGGTGCGGGGCTGCGGGCGGCAGGACCTGCCGGAACATGCGGCGTGGCGCGAGGAAGGCGATGCGCTGCTGGGCGAGGCATGCGGCCTGGACGTGATACCGGACATTGCCGGCGGGCTTGAGGGCGAGATGGCGGCGCTGGAGCGCATGCGGCTGCGCGACGATGTCGAACGATTCCGGCGCGACCGGACGGCGCTCGGCGCGGGCGCCGTCCGCGAGGGCGTGCCGGAGCTGCATATGGAGGGCTGCGCCAAGCTTGCTGCACTGGCCGGACGGCTCGCGCAAGCCGAGGGCCTCGACCCGGCCGACCGGCGCCTGGTGGACGAGTGGCTGACGGTCCATGACCGGCAGACGGCGCTGGCCGGCGCCATCCGCTCCCTGCCGGGCCGGGCGGAGGCATGGCGGGCGCGGCGGGAGACGGACCTGCCGCTCGACGAGCATGGCGGGGCCGACCCGGTCGATCCCGCCTGCCGCGCCTGGCGCGAGAAGGGCGACGCGCTCCGGGACGAGGCCGACGGCATGCTGCTGGCGGAAAGCCCGCACGGCCCCCATATCGACGCCATGCCGGAGGCGCGGGAGGCGGTCGCCGCGGCGCTGGCGGAGATCGACGCCGTGGTCTTCGAGGACCGCTTTCAGCGGTTCGCCTGGCTGACGCGGCATGTCACCGGCCAGGCGAAGGAGGCAGGAACCGTATGGTACTATGCGCCCCGCTACCCGGAGACGGTCGCCCATGCCCGTTCGCTCTTCGGGGAAGAAAGCCTCGATGAAGACCGGAAGCGGGCCGTCGGAGACTGGCTCCGGTATGACGACCGGTGCGAACGGCTCCGCCGGGAGATCCGGGACTGGCCGGCGCGCGCCGATGCGCTCCTCGGCGAGCGGCCCGGGCCGGGGAAGGACCTGGGGCCGATGCGGCGCTGGCGCGCCAGGGCGGAGCCGATGCTGGCCGAGGGCCGCGAGATGCAGGCGAAGGAAAGCCCGCATGCGCCCCACCTCGCCGCCATGCCGGAAGAATGCAAGGCGCTGGCCGAAACGGCCGGCCGGCTCGAAGACGCACTGGCCGAAATCGAGACGGCGGAGGTCGACCGCCTTCTGAAGATCGCCGGACTGGCCTCCGAACGGACCGGCGGCATTGCGTCCGACACGGCCGAACATGCCGATCCGACGGGACACGAGCGCCTGGCAAGGGACCGGGCCCGCGTCGAGGCGTTCCTCGATCTGGCGCGCAAGCGGCTGGACGAGCGCGACCGCATGGACGGCCTTCCTCGCGAGGTCCGGGCGATGGCGGGGCTGCCGCTCACGCCGGAGGCATGGAAGCAGGACGCCGATGCGGTGCTTGCCGAGGCAAACGCGCTCGGGCGGGACATCCCGGCGGGGGAACTCAAGGCCCATCTCGCCGCCGCCGGCGCCGGGCCCGATGCGATCGATGAGGATGCCGCGAAAATTGCCAAACGGCTGCGCGAGGACGAGGAAGCCCGTGCCGCCGAGCGGCAACGGCAGGCGGAGCAACAGGCGCAGGCCCGGGAGGCCGAACGCCTGAAGTTCGAAGAGGAACGGGATCAGGAACAGAGCGAGGGCGGCGGGATGTCGATGTCGTAGAGCGCGGAGTCGGACTTCTTCACTATAGCCGCAGGACGTCCCGCGCTGGCTGGCGAACCGGAACGCCGGGTTATGCTTGCTGCAAGCCGGTCGGGAAAACCCGGCAGGCCCGCACGACAATCGGCCTGCCGGAACTGTGGATTGACGATATTGTTTTCAGGGAAGGCGCTTGCCGTTATTCTGTGCCCCGGCGAATCGAATTGATGAATGGAGATCCCCGAGTGATCGACGAATCCGCCCTGAAGAAGGGCCAGCTCCGCAAACTCAACGCACTCCGCAAATCCGTGGGGCCGGCCATCGCCGATGAGGCGTTCGCCAAGTGGCTCGACCGGACGGTTGAAGCGCCGGAAACCGACGCGAACGCCGAGATCGTCGCCAATAGGTTGTACGGTCTGGTCCGGGAAGGCAGGCTGTCGATCCGGCGGGGCGGCTATATCGTTCGGAGGGGCCGCGGGCGCGTCATCGTCGAACCCGCCGGAGAGTGACTGTTTATCGGCTACTGGCCGAACAACTCTGCAGGGGGCAGCCGATTTGTGCAACCGGCGCCGGTCGTTTCGGGCTTCCGGTCTTGACCGGGACGGCCTGCCAACGCCACGATCGGGTAGTGCGCTGTTTTTATTTTTTGTCCATTATATCAACATTTTACAGGATGAATTGACACGACACGTCATCGATCTGTATTGGAAGCCAGCGTAGGTTGCTTTCGCTCTTCCGTTTACCCGGCTTTCTCTAACCACCTCGTATTTGGCCACTCTCTTTATCCCCGCGAAAGCAAACGGGTCAGCCCCCGATAGCGAACCCGTGCGCCCATTTTCGGGTTCCGATAGAGGCGATGCGGTCTGGCTGTGAGACGGGACTGTTCCAGGCTAGGCAGCAGTGATCGAGGATGTCTTCGTAGCTTTGGAAGACGCGGTTCGAGAGCCAGTTGTCGCGAATGAACTGCCAGACGTTCTCGACCGGGTTGAGTTCGGGCGAGCGGGACGGGAGCGCCATCAGGGTGATATTGCGGGGGACTTCGAGCATCGAGGAGGTATGCCATCCCGCTTGGTCGAGCATGACGAGGGCATGGGCTCCGGGTTCGACGGTCCGGGCGATCTCTTCGAGATGGACGTTCAACGCCTAGCGCTTCTTCTCCCTCGGACAGCTCAACGCGGCGATCCGCGTCCTTCTGGACGAACTCAACGACCGGCCTATGCGCCATCTCGGCCAGAGCCGGCGCCAGATGTTCGAGGCCATCGAGCGCGCCGCGCTGGCGCCTCTGCCGAAGACCACCTTCGAATACGCCGAGTGGAAAACCGCAAAGGTCCACCCCGACTACCATGTCGATGTCGAGCGCAGCTTCTACTCGGTCCCTCACAGCCTGATCGGGCGCACGGTCCGGATCCGCCTGACCCGGCGCACGGTCGAGGTCTTCCATAACCACAAGCGCGTCGCCGCCCATGTGCGCCGGTCTCCCTATGGCGGGCATGTCACCATTGCCGCCCATATGCCCAGCGCGCATCGGCGCTATGCCGATCGCACGCCGGCAAGCCTGATCGGCAGGGCAAGCCGCGTCGGTCCCAACACGGCCGTGCTGGTCGAGCGCATGATGCGCGACAGGCCGCATCCCGAGCAGGGATACCGAAGCGCCATGGGCGTCATATCCCTGGCCAGACGGTACGAGCCCGAAAGGATCGAAGCCGCCTGCGAGCGCGCGCTCACCATCAATGCGGTCAGCTACTCCTCGCTCGCCGCCATCCTCCGGTCCGGCCTCGACCGCGCCGAGCCCGAGCGTGAACCCCTCCTGCTGTCCAACGTCAGCGCCTATGGGACAGGCAGGGGAGTTTTCATAAGGGAGGATTTCTGGCTCATCGCAGTGGCCGAAGGGAACGAAGATGAGACAGAAATCCACGCGCGCCAAAGACCCTGCCGAAAAGGCGGTCCGTAACATTCGCCGCCGGACGCGCAAGCAGTATTCGGTGGAGGAGAAGATCCGCATCGTGCTGGAAGGGCTGCGCGGCGAGGACAGCATCGCCGCGCTGTGCCGGCGCGAAGGGATCGCGGAGAGCCTGTATTACAGTTGGTCGAAGGAGTTTCTCGAAGCGGGCAGGAAGCGCCTGGCCGGCGACACGACGCGCCAGGCGAACACCGGCGAGGTCAGGGAGCTGCGTCGCGAGATGCGCGACATGAAAGAGCTGGTTGCCGACCTGGCGCTGGAGAACCGGCTTCTCAAGAAAAGCATGATCGGGGATGGGGGCGA
>MPNF01000218.1 GCA_002238885.1 Alphaproteobacteria bacterium bin95
AGCACGGCTACCGCAATGCGCAGGCGACCGTCATTGCGCCCACCGGCACGATTGGCCTGGTGATGGACTGCGACACCACCGGCATCGAGCCGGATTTCGCGCTGGTGAAGTTCAAGAAGCTCGCCGGCGGCGGCTATTTCAAGATCATCAACAGCCTGGTGCCCGAGGCGCTGGCCGCACTCGGCTATGACGAGGGCAAGGTGGAGACGATCGAGCGCTATGCGGTCGGCCGGGGCACGCTGAAGGGCTCGCCCGCCATCGGCCATGAGGCGCTGGCCGCAAAGGGCTTCACGCCGGAGATGGTCGGGACTTTGGAGGCCGCCCTGCCGAGCGCCTTCGACATCCGCTTCGTCTTCAACCGCTGGACGCTCGGCGAGGACGCCTGCCGCGAGGCGCTCGGCCTGGACGACAGCGCGCTGGAAAGCAGCGACCTGCTGGACGCGCTCGGCTTCTCAAGGGCGGAGATCGAAGCCGCCAACCTCTATTGCGGCGGCGCGATGACAGTCGAGGGCGCGCCGGAGCTCCGCGACGAGCACCTGCCCGTCTTCGACTGTGCCAATCCCTGCGGCCGGAACGGCATCCGGTACCTGTCGACGGAGAGCCATATCCGGATGCTGGGCGCGGTGCAGCCCTACATTTCCGGCGCCATCTCCAAGACCGTGAACATGGCGAACGACGCCACCGTCCAGGACTGCATCGACGCATACCTGCTGTCCTGGAGCCTCGGCCTCAAGGCGAATGCGCTTTACCGCGACGGCTCGAAGCTGTCGCAGCCGCTCGCGGCAACCGCACTCGGCGGCGACCTTGCCGAGGACATCGTCGAGGGGCCGGGCGCCGCGCGCGCAACGGTGCTGGCGGAGCGCATCGTCGAACGGCGCCTGATCGAACGCAGGCGCCTGCCGGATCGCCGCAAGGGCTACACGCAGAAGGCCACGGTCGGGAACCACAAGGTCTATCTGCGAACCGGCGAATACGACGACGGCAAGCTCGGCGAGATATTCATCGACATGCACAAGGAAGGCGCGGCCTTCCGCAGCCTGATGAACAATTTCGCCATCGGCATCTCCATCGGCCTGCAATACGGCGTGCCGCTGGAGGAATATGTCGAGGCCTTCACCTTCACGCGCTTCGAGCCGTCCGGCATGGTGGAAGGCAATGACGCGATCAAAATGTCCACCTCGATCCTGGACTATCTGTTCCGCGAGCTTGCGATCTCCTATCTGGGCAGGGGCGACCTCAGCCACGTCATGTCGGACGACCTGCGCCCCGACAGCCTGGGCGCCGGCGAGAGCGAGGCGGCGCTGACAGAGCGCGAAATGGGCCAGCCGATCCCGACGGCCGCCAGCCGGGGCTTCGTGCGCGACAACCTCTATGTGCTCTCGGGCGGCCGCAACGAAACCGCGTCGAACGCCCGGGAGACTGCGGAGGCGTCGTTCGTCGAAGCGCCCATGCCGGCGGCGGTGGGGGCCGGCTCCCACGATGCGGCGATCCGCCATGCGCGGATGCTGGGCTACGAAGGCGACGCCTGCGGCGGCTGCGGCAACTTCACCATGGTCCGCAACGGCACCTGCATGAAATGCATGACCTGCGGCCAGACGGACGGGTGCAGCTGATGGACTGGTGGAAAGTTTGACTCAAACGGCTCAAACGGTTGCCTCACTGAGGTGACGGGCTGAGCCCAGTGTTTCCACTCGCCACTGAGAACCGCCGCCGACCGGGCGCCGCATCCGGATTGCGCCGGGTGACATTGCGATCCTGCGGAGTTCTATACCGGCCTCTTGGACGGCGCTGTCGACCGCTTGGTTTCTGCGGGTCGCCGCAGATGGTTCGCGTCCTGACGTAATCCAGACATTCGGCGTATTGGATAGAAGGCGCTCCGCGTCTTGCGGGGTTGGCAGCCGGCTCCGTCCCCTGCGCCAGGGAGCAAGGGCGGCGGCGACTTCGGGCTCCAGCATCCATTCCCAGATGCCCGGCTCGTCAGCGCCCGACGACCCGTGATGGGGAATCTTGAATACGGACGCCCTACCGACCGGGCGCACCGGGTTCTGTAAGGCATCGACCCAGCCGCGCCGTTCTAGGTCGGCGCCCATCAGGGCGGCTGTGTCTTCAAAGTCGATCCAGAGTGCAACCGAGACCTCGTTAGGCGATAACGGCGACAATCGTGCCTTTGGCTCGCCTCCCCCGGGGACCAAGCGACCGATGGAGCGAAGGAAATCGACGACAACCGAGTCATTCGGGGAAAGCGCCCAAATGTTGCAACCGTTGCGGGAGAAGATGCGGCGATTCGCAACCGCAAACACTGGCCTAGCTTTGGATTCAGCAAGCCGCGAGAACACCCGATGCACTTCCCGGACGCCAGACCCCGCAGCGGAAAATCCGTGGCCTTCAAGAGCGCCGACAGCGGCAAGAAACTCCTCTTCGCACAATGCCGAGGCACAACAGAACGTGGCGTTCCCGCAGGTTTCGACCAACCGCGCCATTCCCCGGATATGGTCGTCATGCCAGTGGGAGGCAACGATCAGTTCGACCGCCCGGCCCGCATCTACACCGATTTCCGTCAGATATTCCAGCGGCCTCGGGGTTTCTCCGGTTCCCATGCAGGAATCGACGATAACCCAAGTACCTCCTCCGACATGCAGGACTGCGCACTCTCCATAGCCCGGCCCGAACAGCGTCAATTCGATTTCGTCATCCACCGGACCGCTACCCGGAGCGTTCATTCCCGGAAGGATTGAGCGATCCCGCGCGCCCATTCGGAACCCGTCCGAAAGTCGGACTTCGTCATAGCGGGAATGTCCCGGAATACAATTTGGGAAACGCGCTTCTTGGTTCCCGATGGAGAACGCTCATAACCGATCACCCAGCGGAAAATATCGCCCTTTCGCAGTTTCGCACGGTCGTAATCCGAAAGTTCTTCGAAAGGAACGACAGCCTCCTCCGTCTCGTAGGAATGACCGGCTGTCAGGTCCGTCAAACGACCTGTAAACTCACCGTCCCCGACCTCGACGACATAGCCCTCCCATTCCTGCAACGGATGCAGGGTGAGGTGCATTGCGATACCATCAGACAATGGCCGGAAATAACCTGCGGCTACGCGAAAAATACCAGCCTCTTGAGAATGTGCCGTGGAGGCTTTGTTTAGCGCCGATCTATTCCATTCCTGAGGCTGCGTCCCCGACTGACTGTTTCTGCTGCGGGGATCGATCATTCTGGAAAGGTCTTCAAACCAATAGACAGAATTGGAGTCCCGATTAGCCATCCTATCTTTGCCAGATAGTGTTGCCCTGTACTGATCGACAAAATTCTTGCTGCTAATACTCAGTTCGAGAGTGGAGAATTCGTTTGCGGTCTCGTCAGCGTCCCGCCCCAGGAGGCCGGGCAGGCCGAACCAGCCGCGCCGCTGCGGCGTCGGTGGAGTTGCTTTCATCGACTCCTGTTCCGCGGTCGCGCGGGCGACTGCGACATTTGGAGCGACGGGATCGGTCGCGCGCCGGAATTCGGTGTCGATACCCGTCGCAACCACGGACACACGCATCTTGTTGGTCATGCTCTCGTCGAGCGTGGAGCCGAACACAATATTGGTGTTGTCGTCCACCTCCCGGCGGATGCGGTTTGCGGCCTCGTCCACTTCCATCAGGCCCATGTCGAAACCGCCGGTGATGTTGATGAGCACCGCCTGCGCGCCGCGCATGGACTTGTCGTCCAGAAGCGGGTTGTCGATGGCGGCCTCGGCGGCGTCGATAGCCCGGGTCTCTCCCTCGGCCTCACCGGTGCCCATCATCGCCTTGCCCATCTCGCGCATGACGGAGCGGATGTCCGCGAAGTCGAGATTCACGAGGCCCGGCTTGATCATCAGGTCCGTCACGCCGCGCACGCCCGATTGCAGCACCTCGTCGGCCATCTGGAACACTTCGGCCAGCGTCGTCCGGGGATCGGCGACCTGGAACAGGTTCTGGTTCGGGATGACGATCAGCGTATCGACGAACTTGGCGAGCTCCTCGATGCCGTTCTCGGCGGCGCGCATCCGGCGCGTGCCCTCGAAATTGAAGGGCTTGGTAACGACGCCTACCGTCAACACGCCGCGCTCCCGCGCCGCCCGCGCGATGACCGGAGCGGCGCCGGTGCCGGTGCCGCCGCCCATGCCGGCCGTGATGAAGAGCATGTGGCAGCTTTCGATTTCCGCCATGACTTCGTCGAGCGCTTCTTCGGCGGCAGCCCGGCCGATATCCGGTTCCGCGCCGGTGCCCAGGCCGTTGGTCAGGTTGGCGCCGAGCCGGATGCGGTTCGGAGTGTCGGACAGGCCGAGTGCCTGGGCATCGGTATTGGCGACCAGGAACTCGACGCCCTGAAGGTCGGAGCGGATCATGTTGTTGACCGCATTGCCTCCGGCGCCGCCAACTCCGATGACCGTGATTCGCGGCCTCATCTCGGCATAGTCCGGTGGATACTGGAAGTTGAAGACGAAAGAAACTTGCCTCTTTCTTGAGGCCCGACACTACTTTGCCGTGTGACGGCCAGAGACATGACATGATCAACGATCTTCGCGCTTTGACTCATCGAAAGGTCGAAATTGTCATCGAGTATGTCTATCAATTTTTCGCTCGACCCCAAGTCCTCGTCACCTATAGTGTAGTGATCGTTGACTTCTACAAATACACCCCGATTACCCTCGATACACGTCGACGGCTCCACCTTGACATTGATTCGGTCTTCCGCGGGCCTTCCTTCCAGACCGATCTGAGACATGGTGATCGACGTCACCTCACCTTGCTGACCGTTCGATCCGAGTTCCAATCCACTGCCTTCCCACGGCTCCGCAGGGGCTAGAATCCGGCTGATGCGATCCCGTGCAGCAAGGCTCTCCACCCTGAAATGCACGGCCCGGTTGATACCCAATTGATATAGCGGGGTTTCTGGAAGTTTCTCCCTAAATATTCGTAAAGCGAGGTCGCGCAGCCGTGTGAAGGGAGCCTGTGTGCTTTCTAGACTCATTCTATCATCGGCTACCTGCAACTGCAGCCATTCAACTCCAAAAGCGGTAACGTGAGGCGAAGCAATGGACAAGTCGGCGCCTGACGCCAATGTTTCCGGCAACAAGCCGTGCAACGCGAACCAAGCTGGCACAAAGATCGCCGGGTTGAAGTGTCCACGCAAAACCAGCGTTATCCCACTGATTTCCGGCTCAATCCGCACCGCGATACTCCGCCCGGTTCGACGCAACCACACTCCAAACGGCCACTATTGCGCTCAATCGTCCCGGCGCGCAAGAGGCACCACGCTTTCTGTGCATGAACAATAACCGGATTACCGCCCCGAGAACGCCGGCTTGCGCTTTTCGACGAAGGCCTTGGCGGCTTCCAGGTGGTCTTCGGTCAGGCCGGAGCGGGAATGGTTGCGGGCTTCCATGTCGAGCGTCTCGGAAAGCGAGGCGGTGACGGCGCCGTTCAGCGTCTGCTTCATGTAGGCGAGCGTGATGCGCGGGCCGGCGGCGAGGCTTTCGGCGAGCGCGGTCGTCTCCTCCTCCAGCGCGTCGTCGGCGACGACCCGGTTCAGAATGCCGAGCGCCAGCGCCTCTTCGGCGCCGAGGCGCGCGGCCGTCATGTAGAGCTCCTTCGCCTTCGCCGGGCCGACCAGCCGGGTCAGGAACCAGGAGCCGCCGAAGTCGCCGGAGAGCGCCACCTGCGCGAATCCGGTGGTAATCAGCGCCGTTTCGCTGGCGATCCGCATGTCGCAGGCGAGCGCGATA
>MPNF01000219.1 GCA_002238885.1 Alphaproteobacteria bacterium bin95
ATGCTGGAAATGGCGAGCCAGGGCGCCAGGGTGCTGCAGACGCGCTCGGTTGCCATGGCGATGCGGTGCGGCGTACGACTCCAGGTGGTGTCGAGTTTCCAGGACGTGCCGGGAACGATGATCGTCGGCGAGGATGAGATATTGGAAGAACAGGTCGTTACGGGAGTCGCGGTCTCGCAGGAGGATGCGAAGGTGACGCTGGCGGGCGTCGAGGACCGTCCGGGCGTGGCGGCGGCCATCTTCGGGCCGCTTGCGGACGCCGAGATCAACGTCGATATGATCGTCCAGAACGTCGCTGACGGAGGCCAGCATACGGACATCACCTTCACGGTGCCGAAGCCCGACCTCGAGCGCGCCACCGCCTTGCTGAGGGAACTGAGGGAAGCCTCGCTTGCCTTCGAATCGCTCAAGCCCGATCCGAATGTCGCCAAGGTCTCGGTCGTCGGCGTCGGCATGCGCAGCCATGCCGGCGTCGCCCAGAGGATGTTCGCGGCGCTTGCCGCGCGCGGGATCAATATCGAGGTGATTTCGACGTCCGAGATCAAGATCAGCGTGCTGATCGCCGAGGAATATGCGGAGCTGGCGGCGCGGGCGCTGCATACGGCCTATGGACTCGACCGCGACGATTGAGATGGACGCGCGGAGCCAGCTCGACCGGCTCTGGGCGCGGGGACGGGAATTCCTCGGCTGCGATGTTGCCATCATGGGCGGCGCGATGACCTGGGTCTCCGAGCGGAACCTCGTCTCCGCGATTTCCGAGGCGGGGGCGTTCGGCGTTATCGCCTGCGGCGCGATGGAACCCGACCGGCTGGCGCTGGAGATCGCAGGCACAAGGGCGCTGACCGACAGGCCGTTCGGCGTCAACCTCATCACCATGCATCCGAAGCTGGACGCGCTGATCGATGTCTGCGGCGAGATGGGGGTCAGCCACATCGTGCTGGCCGGAGGGATGCCCGGCCGCGCCGCCATGCGCCGGGTCAAGGGGTGGGGCGCCAGGCTCGTCTGCTTCGCTCCGGCGTTTGCGCTCGCCCGCAAGCTGATGCGGGACGGCGCCGACGCGCTGATCGTCGAAGGCGCGGAGGCGGGCGGGCATACCGGCCCCGTCGCGACTGCGGTGCTGGCCCAGGAGATCCTGCCCGAGATCCGCGATATCCCGGTTTTCGTCGCCGGGGGCATAGGGCGGGGGGAGGCGGTTCTTGCCTTTCTCGAGATGGGCGCCTCGGGCTGCCAGATCGGCACACGGTTCGCGGCTGCGGAGGAATCGATCGCCCATCCGCGGTTCAAGCAGGCATTCCTGCGCGGCGAGGCGCGGGACGCAGTGCTCTCGCAGCAGGTGGACCCGCGCTTCCCGGTGGTTCCGGTGCGCGCGCTCGCCAACGACGCGTCCCGCCGGTTCGGCACCTTCCAGCACGAGGTCATCGCCCGCCACCGGGCCGGCGAGCTCAGCCTGAAGGAGGCCCAGCTCGAAATCGAACATTTCTGGGCCGGAGCATTGCGGCGCGCGGTCATCGAGGGGGATGTCGAGAACGGCTCGGTGATGGCGGGGCAGAGCGTCGGCATGGTGAAGCGGATCGAGCCGATATCGGCGATACTCGATGAGTTGTGCAGGCAAGCCCTTGCCATGCTTGCGGACCGGAGGCGTCTATGATGCAGGCTGGCGGCCCGGACGCCTCGCGCCTCTTGCTGCAGCGGGTCCGGGAGGTGGCGGCGACCGTTGTGGACAAGCAGGACCGCCTGGACGCGATCTCGACGGAGATCGCGGAGGTGATGGGCGCCGAGGTCTGTTCGATTTACGTCCGTCACGGCGACAGTCGCCTGTTGTTGACGGCGACCAGGGGCCTCAATGCGCAGGCGGTCCACAATACGACCCTCGCGGTTGGCGAAGGCCTGGTCGGCCTGGTGGCGGAGAGCGCCCGGCCGGTGAACCTGCCCGAAGCGGCGGCGCACGAGAACTTCGCCTACCGGCCCGAGACCGGCGAGGAAGCGTTCCACTCGTTTGTCGGCGTGCCGCTGCTTCGCGGCGGGCTGGTTATCGGCGTGCTGACCGTGCAGAACGTCCGGCCCAGGGCCTATGCCAGGGACGAGGTCGATGCGCTCCAGACCGTGGCCATGCTCGTTGCGGAAGTGGCGGCGGCCCACGAACCCCCGAGCGACGACATCGGCGAAGACCCGCGCCCGGTGCGCCTGGAAGGCAGGGTGTTGAACGCGGGAGTCGCGCTTGGCGCGGCCTACATGCACGAGGCGAGGTTGCCTGTGCAGAACATGGTCTCCGGGGGTGACCCGGCCGGGGAGATCGCCCGGGTCGACGAGGCGCTGGAAGAGATGCACAGGGCGCTCGACGACCGTTTCCACGCAGCGGACCTTGCAGGGGAAGGCGAGCACCGGGAGGTGTTGCAGGCCTACCGGATGTTCGCCGAAGACCGCGGTTGGCTCTCGCGGATTCGCGAAGCCGTGCGCGGCGGATTGAGCGCCGAGGGTGCGGTGGTGCGCATTCAGGAGCAGATGCGCGCCCGCATGCGACAACTGCGCGACCCGTTCTTCCGCGAACGCCTGCACGATCTGGACGATCTCAGCAATCGTCTGGTGCAGCACCTGGCCGGAGAGGCCGGGCGCATGCAAAAGGACGAGCTTCCTGCCGACGCGGTCGTGGTTGCCCGCAATATGGGTCCGGCCGAGTTGCTCGACTATCCCCGCGAGAGGCTCCGCGCCCTGCTTCTGGAAGAGGGGTCGCATACGGCGCATGTCGTTATTGTGGCGCGCGCACTCGACATTCCGGTGCTGGGCGACCTGAAGGACATCTCCGCGATTGCCGAAGCCGGCGACCGCGTCGCCGTGGACGGCGAGAACGGACAGGTGTTCATCCGGCCCGGCGCCCAGGTCGAGCAGAATTTCCTCCACGCCATGCAGATGCGGGATGAACGGCGCGCGCAGTTCGCCGTCCTCCGCGACAAGGCGGCCCGTTCCATCGACGGCGTCGAGGTATCGCTCAACATCAATGCGGGTCTGCTGATCGACATTCAGCAGGTCGCCGCGGTCGGCGCCGAGGGCGTCGGTCTCTACCGGACGGAGATTCCCTTCATGGTCCGGTCGCGCTTCCCCGACGTGGAGGACCAGCAGCGCCTGTACAGCCGGGCCCTGGACCTGTCGGAGGGGCGGCCGCTGGTCTTCCGGACGCTGGACATCGGCGGCGACAAGGTTCTGCCGTACTGGCGGCTGGCCGAGGAAGAGAACCCGGCAATGGGCTGGCGGGCCCTGAGACTGACCCTGGACCGGCCGCAAATGCTCCGCCAGCAGCTTCGGGCGATGGTGCGGGCGGCTGCCGGGCGCGATTTGCATGTCATGTTTCCGATGGTGGCCGAAGTCTCCGAATTCGAACGCGCCAAGGCGGTCCTCAACGCCGAAATCGAACGGGAGAGGAATCGGGGGCGGGACGTGCCGGCCTCGGTCTTCGCCGGTACGATGCTCGAGGTGCCGGCACTGGTCTGGCAATTGCCGGCCCTGTTGCAGATCACGGATTTCATTTCCGTCGGAAGCAACGACCTGCTGCAGTTCTTTTTCGCTGCCGACCGCGCGAATCCAAGGGTGGCAGCGCGCTACGACCTGCTTTCGCCGGCCGTGCTGGCGTTTTTTGCGCACATAGTGGACAGCGCCGAAGGCGCAAATCGGCCGATTGCGTTCTGCGGAGAGATGGCCGGCGGCGTGTTGGAGGCGATGACGCTGATCGGCCTGGGATTCCGGAAGCTGTCCGTGGCCCCCGCTTCGGTAGGGCCGGTCAAGGCCATGCTGCGGTCAACCGAGGTCGCGCCGCTGGCGGACTATGTTCGTTCACTCGTGGGCCTTCCGGATCGCACCGTGCGAGATAAATTGCGGGCCTACGCGCTCGACCACGATATTCCGCTGTGAATGTGGATTTGGCGCTTGATTTATTGCGGTGCTCTCTGACATATTTCGTAAACGGAAGGGATGTTCGCGCGCCGATGCAAAGTTCAGGTGGATGGCATGCGCGTTTTCGCGCTATTCGCATCCGGGCGAGAGGACGGCGTAACTCGTCATCGGCAGTATATGAACCTCTGAATGAGGAAACTGTAGGCGCATTTCTGCGTCGCTGCCGGGAGATGCGGCACGAAACGCTGAGCCATGTTTCTCAGGCGTTGCGTATACGTACGCCCTATCTTAAGGCCATCGAAGAAGGCGAGTGGCATGCGCTGCCGAATTCGGTTTATGCGCGGGCTTTCTTGCGCAGTTACGCTCTTCATGTGGAGGCGGACCCGGAACAAGTGTTGAAGCGGGCGGAAGCGGCGCTCGATTCGAGGCCCGGGCCGGACACGCCGTTGCCGCCACTGCCGGCGCGGGACCGGTCCCTTCCCGGTGGCGCGCTTGTCGGCGCTTCGGTGCTGCTTGCGATCGCCGCCTATGCGGGCTGGTATTACTTCAGCGTACAGCAACTGCGCGACGAGCGGGTGGTCGCCGCGTTGCCGGACCGGCTGCTGACGGAACTCGCGCCTGCGGAGCGCGCGCTACCCGTGTCGCCGCCGCCAGGCGTTGGTTTGCCGGTAACGACGGGCGAATGGCCCCGGTCGATGGAACGGCCGTCGGAGACGGATCGCGAGTCGGTGCGGGCAGGAGATGCCGACGGAAGTGTAGCGTCCGAGCCGGTCGAACCGGACGTGCCGGATCGCAGCGAGGTTCGACCGGGTCTGCCAGCCATCGCTGCACCGATTCCGGAGGAGAGGTCCGGACGGGACCGTATGGCCGGGGTGAGCGAAAACGGCGATATTGTCTCTGCTCCTGAGGGTGTGGTGTTCTACGCCGTCGAGCCGACCTATATAGAAGTCCGCTCTGTGGAGACGGACGAGGTGCTGCTGGGACAGCTGCTGCAAGCCGGCGAACGGTATCGGCCTCCGGACCGTCGGGGTCTCGTGCTGAGCGTCGGGAATGCCGGCGGACTGGAAATCACGGTCGACGGAGTTCCAATTCCGCGATTGGGCGCGACGGGTGCTGTCATGCGGCATATTCCGATCGATGGCGACTTACTGCTGCGGGGTCGGACCGGAGGCTGACAAGGGCCGTTTCAAATCGGGGAGCGGTCCCGTAAAGACAGGCATCCGGAAGGTGCTTCATGAGCGTTCGTCCATATCGTGACATATATCGTCGGGCTTCCCGGAAAATCCGGGTCGGATCGGTCGAGGTGGGCGGGGACGCCCCGATCAGCGTCCAGACCATGACCAACACGCCCACCGGTGATGTCGCCGCGACGATCGCGCAGGTGCGCAGGGCGGCGCTCGCGGGCGCGGACATCGTCAGGGTGTCCTGCCCCGACGAGGAGAGCACCGCGGCGCTCGCGGAGATCGTGCCGGAAGCCGGCGTTCCCATCGTCGCCGACATCCACTTCCACTACCGCCGGGCCATCGAAGCGGCGAAGGCGGGAGCGGCCTGCCTGCGCATCAATCCCGGCAATATCGGCTCGGCCGCGCGCGTGCGCGAGGTGGTGCAGGCGGCCAAAGACCACGAATGCTCGATGCGGATCGGCGTGAATGCCGGCAGCCTCGAACGCCACCTGCTCGAGAAATACGGAGAGCCCTGTCCGGAAGCGCTGGTCGAGAGCGCGCTGGAGCATGCCCGCATCCTGGAAGACAACGACTTCTTCGAGTTCAAGATAAGCGTCAAGGCATCCGACATCTTCCTGGCGACGGCGGCCTATCACGGACTTGCGGAAGCCTGCGACTATCCCCTGCATGT
>MPNF01000220.1 GCA_002238885.1 Alphaproteobacteria bacterium bin95
GCATGGGCCGGGGTGCGTGGCCCGCCGGCGGCCGTCATGGCCGGGTCCTGGCGGTTCCATTCCTCTTCCGTGGTCTCGAGATAGAGCGCGGCCGCCCCGTCGGTCGCGCGGGCCAGCAGTTCGGTCCGGCGCACGAACGAGAGCGTTTCCTCGTCGAAGGCTGCGACGGCCCCGGCGTCGCCGCCCGCCTGCAGCGCCGGATGGTCGGGCATGCGGTTCATGGCCTCCGCGGACGTCTGTTCGGCGGTGGCGTCGAACAGGCGAACCAGACGCCAGGCGCCCGCCGCGCGCTCGTCCTGCAGCTGCGTGCCGTCCGGATAGACCAGCGAGAGCGCCCGGAACATGCCTGCGAGCGCTACGGCGGTATCCTCGCCTCCGTCGTTGCCGGCAAGCTCCAGCTCCGCGAGCGGCGCCGGGGCCTCGTGTCCGAGGGCGGCGGCCCGCAGCTTCGCGCGTTTTTCCGCTTGCTCCTCCATCGCTTCGCGCACGCGCGTCAGCGCGTCCGGAGCCGGCTGCCACGCGCCCCGGGCCTCGAGGAAGGCCTCCGCGTCGATCTGGGCCCCGAGCCCCTGTTCGGAGCCCTGCATGTCGAGGCTGCCATGCCGGACCAGCCAGGGGCGTTCGACGACCTCGCCATAGCGCGTGAGGGCGTGGTACAGCGCGCCGCGGAGAACGTCGATCTGGCGCTGTATGCCTTCGGCCTGATCGGCCCGGAGAAACTCCTCGTCGCCGGCGTCGTCATCGGCGCGGGCGTCCGGATCGCGCTCTTCCTCCCGTTCCGGCTGGCGGGGCGTCAGGCGGCCGGCCAGCCGTGCTTCCAGGCGCCCGACATGGCTGCGGAGATATTCGACGGCGTTCCACAGAAGGCGGTTGCGGTCCGGCGCGAGAAGCGCCTCCTCGGGACAGAGGCGCCGGACGATCGAGGCGAACAGCAGATCGACGCCGACGCGCGCGGCTTCGATGTCGCCGGGTTCGCGCCCGTCATATTCGCGGGAGCTCGGCCTGGCGCCGGGCGTCAAATGGTCGATGATCCCGGCCGTGCCGGCAGCTATGCCATCGGAGCCGTCGATGTCGGACATGGCAGCGTCTCCCATACCGGTCGATAACCGTCGAACCGCGCCGATTCGGCACGGGATCGCAGTTTGCCACAGGCAGGGGGATGCCTCCAGTTGAAGAGGCCCGGAGGACACCGGCTTCCCGGTCAGCGCAAAGCGGACGTTCCGGCGCGGCCGCCGGCGGGATCGTCGTCAGCGGCGGTCTTCAGGTTCGTCTCTTCGAAAGGAAGGCGACTCCCGGGCTGGCGACCGGGCCGACGCGGTCACATTGACCGTCCGCGTCCCCGCGTGAGCTCCTGCTGCAACGCCAGGACCTTGGCGTAGCGCTTGTAAACTTCCTCGGAGAGATTGGCGAAGCCGGCTGCGAGCGCGGGCGGCAGGTCGCGCGCGAGGTCCCGGATGGAGACGTTCAGGCGCCTGCGTTCGGCGTCGTCGACGAACGCGCGGAAGGCGGTGAGCGTCTGCTTCGGCCAGGCGCGGTTCCAGCGGGCGAGCTCGAACAGGGCGTCGCGGTCGCGCTCGTCCCGGGGCTTGGGCGCCTCGGGGAGGAGCGGCGTCACGGGGCTGGCGCGCGTCGGGAAGGAGCGCCTTCACGCGCCTGGCGTCGAAGCGCTGGTCTTCCATGCCGGACCGGCCAGCGTCCGGGATCTCGATCCGGTGCGGCTTGCCCCGCGGATCGAGGCCCGCTCTCTGGACTGCGGCGAGTTCCCCGTGGACGTCGGCGATATCGATGCGGCGCCGGTCCACATGGTCGGCATATTGCGGATCGTCTCCCGTGAGCCAGGTCTCGAAGGTCTTCAGCAGCGAGCTGTTGTGGCGCGTCCAGATGAGGAATTCGTCGTTGTCGTCGGCGAGCGATATGGGCATGCCTTCCGCCTTCTTGCGGCGGCGTTCGTCCTTGATCCTGGCCGGGTCCCAGTGGGGGCGGAGGTCCGGATCGTCCTCGGGCGTCCGCCGCATCCAGCCCAGCAGGCCGCGCCTGGCGGGTTTGGCCGGTTCGCGCCCGCGCCTGGCCTCTTCCGCCTCGCGTTCGCGGTGACGGTCGAGGATGGCGGTGTAGTCCCGAAGGTCGTTCCTGGCGCGCTCGATGGTGCGGTGGACCTCGTCCCGGACAAGGATATCGGCCCGGATGACGGTCTTGCACTCCTCCATGCCGCGCCGGCTCGGGGCGGAGAGATGCGGGTTCGCCAGCAGGCGGTCGATGTCGGGCCCCAGCTCCTCGATGCCGGGCGTGTAGATGACGGCCTTTCCGTCCGCCTCCTTCTGCGCCCGGTTGAGAATGCCCAGGATGCGCCGGCATTCGTCGTCGAGGAGCGCGGCCGGGCTGGAGGCCCAGCCTTGATCGGTCACGGTGACGCCGGCGTCGGCCCGGGCCTGGCGGTGAGCGTCCAGCAGGTCCTGGAAGGCCTCCTTGTCCCCGGCGGGCAGCAGGTCGTGCGAGGCGAGCTTTTCGAGAGTGGCCATATGCGCGGCAAGGCGCCGGGTCGGGAGGGTCGAACCGGGGACGGCGGCCTCCCGTTCCGTGACGATACGCTCTTCCTCGAAGAGGTCGTCGACGAACCGTCGATAGACATCGATCCGGAAGGACTTGTCAGCGGCGAAGGTCCGTAAGGCCTGGAGATCGAAGCGGGGCTGCGGGAGGCCGGGCGGCAGGTCGCGCAGTATCCCGGCAAGCGCCTCGGTCCGGACCGACAGGCGAAGGAGGCGGTTGAAATTGTAGTAACTTCTGGCATGCCAGTCGATGCGCCGGTCGGTGTCGGTCATGTGCTCCCGGCAAATGTTTTTCACCTGGCTGGCGAGGTGGGAAAGGTGTGATTCGATATGATCGCGCCATTTCTGCGCGCGAGCGGGGTCGCCGCCCTCCAGCTGCCCGGCCAGGGCGGTCGTGCGGGCGATGATGTCGCCGTGGTCCGGCAAGTCGAGCGGTGTCAGGTTGTCGTAATAATTGCCGGGCCTGATCTCCTGCCAGGCCTTGCCGAGGGCGCGTTCCTCGGCCCTCATCGCGGCAGCCCTGTCGGACAGCCACTGCCCGTCCGTGCGGTTGACGCCGGCGGCCTCACGCGCCGTCTCCCAGGATTTCAGCAGGTCCAGGAATTCATGGCGCTCTTCTCGTCCTTCCCTGGACCCGGCAACCGCCTTGAGGTTTCCCATGTGGTCGCGGAGACGCCGGGTCGGCAGGGCGGAGCCGGGCAGCAGGGTCTCGCGCTCCCGGATCGCGGTGTCCTCGGCCCGTGTGGACCGCAGCAGCATGTCGGAGGCCTCCGGCGTGTCCGGCGTGGCGCCCAGCCAGTCCCACCATTTGCCTCTGGCGATGCCGGGGACGACAAAATCGTCGGGGATATCTGCAAGGGCAATCGTGAGTCTGGCGGCGCGGCTCCGGAGACGGTCATATTGCCGGAGTTCCGCATGGCGCCATCCCGGCGAGGCGGTCGGCATGCGGACCGCCGACCGGGCCTTCTCCAGCGCCGCGTCCATCTCCTGCAAATGCCGGGCCAGGTAGGTCGCCTGCTTCCTCGCGGTATCGGCGTCGAGCGAGGGGTCCGTAGCCTGTCTGACGGCGAGATCGATCAGCAATGTGTGGTCGCGATGGTCGAGCGCGGCCAGCGGGTGGTCGCGTTTCGCCTCGTTCAGTGCGCGCCAGCCTTCGCGGAGCTGGCGGCCGGTCCCGATCCTGTCTTCAATTTGCACGTCGGTCGGCCAGGGCGCGTCGGTGCGCGTGACGCCGGCCTCCTTGCGCGCCTCGCGGTGCCGCCGGACGAGGCGGCGGAGCAGGGTCGGTCCGTTTTCGGTAAGGCCTTCGAGACGCGTCGCGCCGTTCACCGCGGCCATGTGGTCCGCTAGGCGCCGGGTCGGCAGGGTGGAGCCGGGGAGCCGTTCTTCCCTGCGCCGCATGAGCCTGTCTTCGGCGACGATCCCGTCGATCAGGCGGCGAAGGACGTTCTGATAGGCCGGCGCGCTGTCGATGCGCCGGCGCCAGAGCCTGCGCTCGGCCTTGCGGTCGCCCGCCAACGCGGCGCCGTCATCGAGCGCGGCCAGGAACGCTTGCGCCTGGCGCATGAGGACGCCATAGCCGGAGACGCTCTGCGGCGAGAGGGCCTCGCCGGTGTCCTGCCGCAGCGGCGTCGCCTTTTTCCAAGCCTGCGTCAGTTCGGCGCCGACGGCGGCATAATGGCCGTCGAGGAACGACCGCCAGCCGCGCGCGGTATCGCGGTCGAGTTCCCTGTCGGTCGCAAGTTCGACCGTCCGGCGCAGCAGCCCCGCGTGCTCCGCGTCTTCGAGGAATGCGAGCGGCTCCTGGCCGGTGCGGGACCGAAGCTCGGTCCAGTCCCGCTCGAGGGCCTCGGAGCGGCCCCGGACTTGCGCCTGCTTCTCCGCCTCTGCCGCCAGTCTCGCATCGTCAGCCGTGAGGGTCTCGCTCCATCGGCGCTGCATGCTGCGGCCGAGGCCCGCGAAGGCGTCGTAGCCGAGGCCGGAGACGCGGGGATGGTGCTTGCCGTCCTCGCTGCCGCGCGTGCGGCTGCGCAGGAACACCCGGACCCGCTTCAGCACATTGCGGTGACGGTCGAGCGTGCGGCGCACCTCGCCGGCCGTTTCGGGATCGGCGACGGGCTCGGCCGGCGCGACCAGCGCGGTCCATTCGCGCTCGACCTCTTCCATGTCCGCGGCGAGCGCGACGGCGGTCGCGAGGTCGGCGCTGCGGCCTGTCCGCCTGTCGGCGGCCGCGACGATACGTTCGACAGCCGCGCGGTCGGCATGCCGGCGCACCGCTGCTCCGCCAGGCGTTGCCGGGTCGTGCGGGCCGGCCCCGGCCGTTCCCGGATCGAGGCCGTCATTGGCGGCGCGCGCGCCGGGCACGGCCTCGCGGCCGATCTCGATCTCGCCCTCAAGCTCCATTTCCAGCCGCTTCTCGGCCAGCAGATGGTCGATGGCCGCTTCCTTGGGCTGTGAGCGCCCGCAGAGCTGCCCGAGGGAGACCAGGATTTCGCTGTCGTCGACCTCGCGGCCGGGATCGCCGTCGGGTGTGGCGCCGGCAATGCCCACCGCGACGCTCCGGCGGTCGGCAACTACCTCGAGGTGGCGCCTGTGGCGCGTGCAGGCGGGATAGGTCGACTCCCGCGCCATGCCCTCGTCCAGCAGCAGGAAGGCCGCGTCCACCGTCGTGCCCTGGGCGGATGTGGCGGTCGTGGCATAGCCATGGTCGAGCAGGATTTCGCCGACATATGAGCGGATTTCCTCTGGCGCGAAGCTCACCGTGCGCTTGTCGGCGGTGCGCACGGTAAGCCGGCATTGCTGCGTGCCGTCACTGTCCCGGCGCTGCTCGATGCCGGTCACGGTGACGATGTCGCCGGTGTAGAGGGCCAGATCGGGGACGGGCGTACCGATGCGCAGCCGCTCGCCGGGCCGGACTTCGAGATTGGTCTCGACCGCCTTGCCTCGTTCCCCGATCCGGTGGACCCGGATGATGGCGGACTGGATCTCATCGTCCTTGCCCTGTCGGGCTGCGCCCCGTTTGGCGGCGGCATGATGGCGGGCGCGCAGGAGCGCGGACAGCGCCCGGACGTCGGCGCGCGTGCGGGCCAGGACGATGGTGCTGTGCTCGGGATGCTCGGCCGTATAGGCGGCCCAGCGTCCGACCAGGTCGTGGAGGGCCTCTTCCTTGCCGTCGGCCAGCCCGAGGCGGCTC
>MPNF01000221.1 GCA_002238885.1 Alphaproteobacteria bacterium bin95
GCTCGCCCGGCTATCCGCGCGACGAGGCCGGCGTGAAGGCCCGCGCCGGCGCGCTCTACGACCGCGCCTACTATCCCCCCGGCCACGGCCGGCACCTGCTGGCCAGCATCGCTTCCGGCGACAGCCGATGCGCCGCGCTCGGCGGCATCGCGGCGCCCACCGTCGTCATCCACGGCGCCGACGACCCGCTGGTCCCGGTCGGGCAGGGCGAGGACGTGAAGAACTCGATCCCCGGCGCGCGCATGGTGGTGATCGACGGCATGGGCCACGACGTACCGGATGGGGCGGCACCCCTGGTCGTCGAGGCCGTGGCCGAAAACGCCCGCCGCGCGGGCTGACGGCTCAGAACGCGAGCGCCCGGCGCATGAGGTCGAGTGCGGCCTCGGCGAAACGCCACATATTGGCCTCGCGGTCGGCGTCGCCGGTTTCCAGCGTCTCGGCGAAGTCGATGGCGCCGGTTTCCAGCGTCTCGGCGAAGTCGATGGCGCCGGAGACCGCGAGGCAGCTATGCCCTGGCGCATCGCCGTAGCGGTTGCCGTCCGGGCCGGCCGCGCCTGTCTCCGCGAGGCCCCAGTCCGTGCCGAAGATGGTTCGGGCGCGGCGCGACAGCAATTGCGCGTAGGGTTCGGACGAGGACCGGATGCCGCGCATGTCGGCCTCTCCGATTCGTGCAAGCTCGCTCCGCGCGGCCTGCGTATAGATCACGCCGCCGCCCTGGTAGTAGCGGCTGGCCCCCGGCACGGCGAGCAGCGCCGCAGAGACCAGTCCGCCCGACGAACTCTCGAAAATGGCGATCGTTTCGCCGCGCTCCTTCAGCTTCGCGCCAATCTCCGCGGCCATGCTTTCCAGTCGGGCCATGTCCTCAATATCCCTCCGGCGTGCGGCGGCGCCAGTCCGTCGCCTGTTCGTAGGCCCAGCCGATCCGGAGAGCCAGCGCCTCGTCCCCGTCGCGCGTGTTGACGAGCAGAGAGGTCGGCATGCCGGCCGCCGTGAAGCCGTTGCGCATGGCGAGGCCGGTCAGGCCCAGATAGTTGCCCATGCGGGTCACGGTTGCGGGCGTGTGCTTCTGGTCCACTTCGGCGACCGGGATCGCCGCGAAGCAGGCGGTCGGCGTCAGCAGGGCGTCGATGCCGTCCATGGCGTCGTCGAATGCCGCCATGACCGCCTCGCGGTCGAGCAGCGTCGCCACATAGTCGCGGGCCGAAAGCTGTCCGCCGGCCGCCACGCGCGGGCGCACATCGGGATCGAGCTGCTGTTCGTCGTTGTCCACCACGTCCTTCAGGTGGGTGTAGCTCTCCGCGCCGATGATGTTGGCGACCAGCTCCGCGAAGTCCGCCATGGCGCGCGGCATGGCGATATCGACGATATGCGCGCCCAACTCCTCGAAGACGGTGAGCGTCGCGTCATAGGCCGCCAGCACCTCGGCGTCGAAGCCCGGCCGCTCGGAGTCCGGCATGCGGGCCAGGCGCAGGCCTGGTACGCCCCGGCGCAGGCCGGAGGTCGCGTCTGCGGGCGCCAGCCGGCGGGTCTTCGGGTCGCGCGGGTCGGGGCCCTGCATGGCCTCCAGCAGCCAGGCGCAGTCCTCGACGGCGCGGGCGAGCGGCCCCGGCGTGTCGAGCGTGTGGGAGAGCGGCAGCACGCCGTGGGTGCTGATCCGTCCGACCGAGGTCTTGAGGCCGGCCGTGCCGCAGAAGGCTGCCGGCAGGCGCACCGAGCCACCCGTATCGGTGCCGATGCCGCAGGGGATGAGTCCCGCGCCGACGCCCGCGCCGGTGCCGCTCGACGAGCCGCCGGGGATACGGTGCGTGTCCCGGTCCCAGGGGTTCCAAGGGGTGCCGAGGGAGTTGTTCGTGCCCCAGCCGCCATAGGCGAACTCGACCGTATGGGTCTTGCCGACCACGATCATGCCGGCGGCGCGCAGCCGCTCGACCAGTGTGGCGGTCGTGGGCGAAATGCGTTCCTTCCAGATGGCGGCCCCGCCGGTGGTGACGCGGCCTTCCATGTCGCAAAGGTCTTTCACGCCGATGGGGATGCCGTGCAGCGGCCCGATGCGATGCCCGGCCCGGATCGCCTTGTGCGCAGCCTCCGCGGCCTCGCGCGCCTCCTCGGCATAGACGGCGGCGAAGGCATGGAGCTTCGGGTCGAGGCTCGCAATGCGGTCCAGACAGGTTTCGGTCACTTCGACGGGCGAAAGCCGCCCGGCGGCGATCTCGGGGGCAAGCTCGTGGATCGGGGCGAAGGGGTCCGACATGGAACGGGGTCTCCTGATGGCGCGAGTCATGCGCAGGATAGGGTCATCGCCGTCCCGGAGCGAGCCGCGCCCGGTATGGCGCCGGCGGCGCGCCGGGGATAGCATCGGCATCGATGGACAGGGCAGGGGGGACAGGAGGCCATGACGGCATCGTTGAGCGGCAAGGCGGCGGTCGTCGGAATCGGCGAGACGGCCTATCTGCGCGGATCCGACAAGAGCGCGCTAGCGCTGCAATTGGAAGCGTCGCTCAGGGCCATAGAGGATGCAGGCCTGGAGCCGAAGGATATCGACGGCATCCTGCCCTATGCCTCGGGCGCGGCCGTTGCCGAGGACTTCATCACCAATTTCGGCTTGGAGGACGTGACCTTCTCGGCGACTACGCCGATGGGCGGGGCGAGTTGCGTGGCCGCCATACAGGCGGCGGCGGTTGCCGTGGCGACAGGCCTTTGCCGAAATGTGCTGCTGCCGATAGGGCGGCGCGGCTATTCGGACTCGCGGGTGGCGTCGCGGGTGGCCGCCATGCCGCAATTCCACGTCGTCTCCGAGTTCGAAACGCCTTCCGGAACCATCGCCCCGGCGCAGCTCTACGCCCCAATGGCGCGTCGCCACATGGAGCTTTACGGCACGACGGCGGACCAGTTTGCGGAAGTCGCCGTCACTATGCGCCGGCACGCCATGCTGAACGACAACGCCATCATGCAGAAGCCGATGACCGTCGAGGACCATCACGCATCGCGGATGATCTGCGACCCCTACCGGCTCTTCGACTGCTGCCTGGAGAGCGACGGCGGCGCGGCGATCGTGATCTCCGGCGCCGAGCGCGCGGCCGACACGCGCCGCCCGGTTCCGATCATGGGCGTGGCCGAAGGCCACCCCGACTCGCCGAGCGTCATCACCCAGCGTCCGGAGATCACGCGCCTCGGGCTTGCCAAGGCCGCGCCACGCGCCTTCGGCATGGCCGGCGTGCGCCCCGAGGATGTGGATGTCGCGGAGGTGTATGACTGCTTCACCTGGACGGTGATCTGCCAGTTGGAGGATTTGGGCTTCTGCGCCAAGGGCGAGGGCGGCGCTTTCGTCGAGGGCGGGCGGATCGGCCTCGACGGGGCGCTGCCGGTCAACACGCATGGCGGCCTGCTCAGCCAGGCGCATATCGTCGGCATGAACCATGTCTGCGAACTGGTGAAGCAGATGCGCGGCGAGGCGGGCCGGGCGCAGGTAGCGGACGCCGAAATCGGCCTCGTGACCGGGTACGGAGACCTCGGCGACGGCTCGCTCGCGATCATGGGAGCAGCGGCGTGAGCGGCGCCGCGACCGAATTGAACCCCGCGCGCCCGGCGCCGGAGCCCACTATCGACTCGAAACCCTATTGGGACGGGCTGAAGGAACGCCGCCTGCTGCTCCAGCAATGCGGCGACTGCGGCCTGGTCCGCCACTACCCACGCCCGATGTGCGCCGACTGCCATTCGCTGGAGGTGGGCTGGATCGAGTCCTCCCGCCAGGGTCGGCTCTATAGCTGGACGGAAGTCCACCATCCCTTTGTGCCCGGCTTCCGCGGCGAAATTCCCTATGTCATGGCCACCGTCGAGCTGGAGGAAGGCGTTCGCCTCCAGTGCCAGATGCTCGACGCCGCCTCGGCGGGCCTCAGGCTCGACCTGTCGGTGGAGATCGTCTTCCTGGAAGTGCAGGACGGTTTGGTGCTGCCCTTTGCGCAAGCAGCGTGAGTGCGGTCTGTATTGAGACGGTAATCGCCTGACAGTCAGGCTGGCGTCGGCGCGCGACCGTCACGAGTCGTGCGTCCGATGATGCGGATGTGCTCGTCGAGCAGGGTATGGCGCAAGCGTTCGGCGAAGCCGTGTCGCCGGGGCCTTTGCGGTCCGCCATGGCGCGCTGCAAGGGGGTCGGCTCCTCCTGCAGGCCCGGTGCTGCTTCGCCGGTTCGCGCGGCAGTGCTACACTTCCGCGCTCAAGCGGGGAGGGCAGGAGATATGGACCGGATCGTTCTCGCCGGGGCCGCGCAGCCCGGCATGAAGCATCGCCAAGGGCTGTTCCGGCTGGCGGAAGGCGGCTCGGAATGGCAGCGGGTGAGCCGCGGACTGCCGGAGGAGCCGGAGATCCGCGCGCTCGGCTTCGTCGGCGACAGGGCCTATGCGGGCACGCAGGCCGGGCCCTATGTCAGCGAGGACGGGGGCGAGAGCTGGCGTTCGCTCAACCTTCCGTCGGAGGAGCGCACCACATGGTCGGTGCTGGCGCGGCCGGGCGACCCCGACACGCTCTATGCTGGCACCACCGGCACCTCGATCTACCGCAGCACCACTGGCGGCGCGCGCTGGGAACGGCTACGCCCGGCGGTGCCGGAGGGGCATTGCGACATGGGCTTCGCGACCCGCGTCATTCGCATGACGGCGGATCCGAGCGCGCCCGACGAGATCTATGCGGGCCTGGAAGTCGGCGGCGTGCTGCGTTCGCTCGACGGCGGTGACACATGGGAAAGCTGCAATGCGGACCTGTTGCGGCTCGCCGGCGAGGAGCACCTGAAGAGCGCCATCGGCTCCGACATGGAGAGCGAGGGCATGATGGACTCGCACTCGCTGACGATCAGCCCCGCGCTGCCGGGCACGGTGTTCCTGGCGACGCGCATGGGCCTCTTCCGCTCCGACGACCGGGGCGAGACCTGGCGCGAGCTCGGCATCGGCAACTACTCGCCGCTGACCTATGCCCGCGATGTCACGGTCTCGAGGCACGATCCGAAGGTGCTGTTCGGCGCGTTCAGTAAGGCCGCGACCAGCAATGCCGGCTCGCTCTGGCGCAGCACGGACCTGGGCGAGAGCTGGGAGCGCTTCGACAACGGCGTCGATGTGAACTCGACCCTGATGATCGTGGCCGAGAGCGCATCCGACCCGGACCGCGTCTGGTGCGGGGCGCGCGGCGGGCGCACCTTCGGCACGGAGGATGGCGGCAAAAGCTGGGCGCAGATCGAACTGCCGGACGAGGTGGAAGGCGTCTATGCGATGGCGGCCGCCTGAGGGTTGAGCCTGCGCCTGTGACGGAAACCGGGGCTGGAAACACGCAGGCGCTCGCCGCCGCGCTCGGGCGCATGGGGCTTGTCGGCGCGGAGGAGGGGGCGCGCGTCGAGCCGTTTGGGGGGGGGGGGGTTGGTCGGCGGGGGGAGGCGGCCGCGGTTGGAGCCGTTGGAGGGCGGGGTGTCCTCCGACATCTACCGGGTCGAGACGGCGGCGGGGCCGGTGTGCGTCAAGCGTGCGCTCGCCCGGCTCAAGGTGGAGGCGGACTGGCGCGCGCCGGTGGAGCGCACCGGCTCGGAGGCGGGCTGGCTCGCGGCCGTGAATCCGCTGCTGCCCGACGCCGCGCCGCGCCTGTTGGGGCAGGACGAAGAGGCGGGCGCGCTCGCCATGGCCTGGCTGGAGCCCGAAACGCACCCGGTCTGGAAGGCGGAGCTT
>MPNF01000222.1 GCA_002238885.1 Alphaproteobacteria bacterium bin95
CCTCCAGGACCAGCGGCGTCGCATTGTCGATGACATCCTTCGCGCCGACGGTGGACCTGGAATAGTAGCCGGCGCCCTTCATGGCGACGTCGCGGATGCTGGAGGTGCTGGTCATTCGCAATTCCCCGATCGTCGGAATAGCCGTTGGATGAACCGATGAATGGCGGGTCGGGCCGCCAGCCCGCGCACTTTCTCGACGATGACGCGATCGATCCGGATTGGCCACCCGCCCGGCGAAAGCGCCGCCGGAAGTCGTTTCGGCATCGACGGCGACGAAAAACTGCCCGCCCGCCGGCGCGATGGAGGCCGGCGCGTTGACAAACCCGATCGCCAGCAGGCCCTGCTGCGCCAATCTGAAGGGATGCCAGCCCAGAACGCCGCAATTGTAGGAATTGCGGATGGCGAGGCAGGCAATGCCCTGCTCCTTCGCCAGGGAAACCAGCCGGTCGAAACCGGCATTGATCGCCGGGTGGGCGAATCCGTTCGCGGCATCGGCAACCAGCGCAGCCGGTTTGGGCCGGTCGACGACCGGCACGGCATCGCCCTTCACCTTGCCGCAGCGGACATGCTCGTAGATAAATCGGGACATAGGGCAGCCCGTGCGATGCGACGCCGTCGGCGTGGGCTCTGTCGGGGGTGGCGAACCCAGTCGCCCCGGGCGGCGAGGAGGATCCTCCGGTCCGCAGCCGGGCGACGGGAGGGCCGGTCGGATTCGATGATGGCAGTTGAAGAGAGCGTCCAACGCAGTGGTACATCCGGCATCGCGAAACAGAAAGTGACGTTTTAATTCAAGCCGGACGATTGAGATTTTCACTAATAGATCAAATGGTTACATACAGCGCCAAGCTCAAGGCCCCCCGGAATCGTCAGCGCCTCTCCCACCGCCAGAGGGGATCGGAAATCCTGTGGGGAACCCGGCTCCTGCTGTTCGGTTTCTCGGTTGTCCCTAAAAGCGCTTTATTTCCGACAAGTTGTGTCACGGCCACGGATTGACTGCGATACCCAACAACACTTGGCCGCGACATGCTTCGCGTAACTATCGGCCGCCAGATCATGCAGCAAGGCGCCGACCGTTGCGAGGCTGTTGTTTGGCTATCATACAGACGCTGATCGGCGTTGCAACATTATGATATGTCTCGCTTTTATGGGGCATGGTGGAAGTCGTTCACAGAACGGGCGACCCGAATCGCCATGTGATGGGAGTTGGGCCCAAGTCGATCACGCCGCGAGCTCCGGATTGCCCGGAGACAGCCCCGCCCGATGCCCACGGACGGCCAGGCGAACCGAGCGGGGGCGTCGATCCCAATGTCGGAGCAGGGCGCGGGTTTCGGTGATCGGAAGGCCATTGTAACAGTCGTTCATGTTCTGCGAGTCAATCAGCCGCGAATTCCCGGCTTCCCCGGCGGCGCCCCGTCCCCGACCCGACGGTACGCGGACGTTGGCGCGCATCGCTTCGCCGAGCGGGCGCGCGCGGACGATCGGCCTCACGGCAATCGCGTTTGCAGCAGGTATATGGCTTGCCCCCGTGGAGGCCCTGGCCGGTGACTTCTATGTCCGTGGCGGCATCGGGCTGGATCGGTCCGACAGGACGGCGTTCTCCGACACCGATTGCTCCAGCACCGCGCCGGCCGCGCTCTACGGGTGCGGAGCCGGCGACGACGGCGCGCCCTACCGGTCGGTCGGCGATTTCGGGACCGTTCCTGCAATCGAGCTCGGGCTTGGCTACGCGGACGGTCCGGTGCGCTTCGAGGTGCTGGCCGAGTATCGTCCGGACTATTCGTTCGAGGGCCGGGCGAACTTCCTGGCGCCGGGGAGCCGCGAGGAGGTTGCGGCGAAGCTGTCGTCCGTTACCGGGATGCTGGCCGGCTTCGTGGACCTCGACGGCATGGGCCTGCCGAGGCGGGGCCTGTTCGCGCCGTTCGTCGGCGCCGGCGTTGGTGTTGTCCATACCCGGGTCGGGAAGACAACCATGACGTTTCCCGCGACGACGACGACCGTGCCGGGCGGGAGCCGGACCGGTCTGGCCTGGATGGTCACGGCCGGGGTCGCCATGGCGGTGGGAGAGCGCGTGATACTCGATCTGGCCTGGCGCTACACGGATCTCGGAAAGGCCCGTACGGACCGGGGCCCCGGCAAAGTGATCTGGCGCGACAGAAGCCGGGAGCAGAGGCCGCTCGACCTCGCGCCGACGCACGCTAGGGTCCGTACGGGCCTTGGCGTGCGGCTGTCGCTGCGCTATGGCTTCTGAGGACGGCTGAAGTTAACGGACGGGCCCGTCAGGGCGGAGCGACAGCGCCCTTACCTTGCGGAATCGGGCAATCCGGCGGCCGATACAAGAAATATCCCGATTGCTTCTCGGGCCGCGGTGCGCCGGCAGCCCCTCAACGCTACCCGGAGTCTCAGCGAGGACCTCCAATGAAAGTCATGCCTCCCGCCGCAGATATACGGTGTTGAACCTCAAATCGGGATCTCGGCCGGAAAGCCGGGTTATGCGCATTGCATGGCAACTGTCTGCCGGTGCAGCAGTCGGATTTGAGAGGCAATCGGCGAGGGAGTTACAACTTCTGCGAATCGTACCTATTAACAGGTCGCTCGGTGTAATCCGATGAAGGGAGACCGCCTGCATGATCGATGAAACCGCTCTTTCGAAAGGCAAGCTCCGGAAGCTCAACGCCCTTCGCAAGTCCGTAGGACCTTCCATTGCCGACGAGGCATTCGCCAAATGGCTCGAACAGGCGGCTGAAGCGCCGGAACCCGACAGAGACGTGGAGGTCATCTCCGATGCGCTATGGACACTGGTTCAGGAAGGCCGGCTTTCGATCCGGCGGGGTGGCTATATCGTTCGACGGGGCCGGCAGCGCGTGATCGTCGAGGCCCGCGAGGACTGATCGCCCGACAAATGCCGGTCGGTTGCGGTTACGGGTGCAGGTCGAGCCGGCCCGAAGGGCGGAGAGGCGCCGGCATGACTAACGGCTACCGGCGGCCGATAGCACTGTCGTCGCCGTTCGAGCCCGCACCATGACGGTCGTGCGCCGCTGCCGCACATAGCGGAAGGGGCGCAGGCCGTGCTTGCGGCAAACGGCGACGAACAGCCTGACCGACCACATGTCGGGCAGCGAGAACTGGAACTCGGTTTCCGGACCGCCATCGCTGTCAGCACTGCCGAGGCGGCCACGCAGCCGCTCCGCTGCCGCCCCGGCAACGGCCCGTTCCCCGGGACTGCCTGCCTGTCGAAACACGGCCTCCACCTTGGCGAGCTTTTCGCGGAGCTGTTCGTCACCTGTCATCGCAAACCAAACCGCCGACCGAAGCAAACAGCGGCCATGACACAGGCTCAGGACGGGACTGTCCATGCGCCGGGCGGCAGAGAACGGGAGTTCCGCGGATATCGCACAGCCGGGCGCAACATGCTACTCAGGCTCGGGGCGGAGCAGTTGGCGAAAATGGGAGCGTCAGGATGAACAAGTCGGAACTGGCGGAGCGTCTGGCCGGCCGGACAGGAATGAGCAAGGCCGCCGCGAAGGAGACGCGGTCGACAGCGTGTTCGAAACGATCGGCGAGGCCTTGGTGAGCGGAGAGGAAGTCCGAATCCTCGGTTTCGGCACATTCGGCACCCGGAACCGGCCGGCGCGCACCGGGCGCAACCCGGGCACGGGAGAGCAGGTCGAGATCGCGGCCTCAACCGCACCGGCCTTCAAGGCCGGCATGACACTGAAGAACGCCGTGAATTCTCGAAATAGAGGATGAACCGGTTTTGGCCGAGGGCTGGGGACACGCGAAGCCAGTGAGGGACAGCAGGTTGAATTCACCCGCTTTCGCTGCGAAGACCGGCGGCGTCAACCGTTCCTTCCAGCGGACCGCAAAATCAAGGCCTGGCCTGCTATTGCGGCGCTCCGCCCGGCTGCGGCCAGCGCGTTGTGACAAGACAGGCTGAAACATGGTTGAGGGCTGCGAAATTGAAGTGCCAACTTACAGCCAGGGCGAAGTTTAGGTGTAATCGTCATGAGCATCTCGTTAGCATGCTAGGCGGCACATTTGAGCATACGCAACGCTAATCCAGTCATTGAATGGCGAATACCTAATGGAATGTCCATGAAGTCGATTGAATCGAAACAGAATTGGGCAACTAACATAACGGTCTCGATTTGGGAAAGGCTCTCGGTAAAATGACGAGTGAAGCTAATCCGGCTTGGGTTCTTCCAGCATCTATTCCATTTCCTAATCTAAAAGGACACGATCTAGAGGAATGTGTCTATTGGCTTTTTGACGCGCTAGGCGCTCGGGACTTAGAATGGCGAACAGGCAGCACCGGCGAGGGCACGGCAGACGGTGGTCGAGACCTTGAAGCAACATTCTACGTATCTTCTCCTGATGGTGAAATGGAAGAAGAGCGGTGGTGGATTGAGTGTAAAGGTCGAAGCGGCACATTGAATTCGGGCGAAGTGAAGAAAACAATTATCAACGCTTCTGCGCTAGAAAGCGTAGCCTGCGTAGTAATCGTTACAAATACTACATTTTCTAATCCAACACGAGATTGGGTGAATCAGTGGCACATTTCTCACAAGAGTCCTAGAATAAAGCTCTGGGACCATAGTTCGCTTGAACGCCAGCTGTCCCGTCATCCAGATGTAGTGTTACGACTTTTTTCCGAAGCATTGAGCACCGCGGGTCGTTTGGAGGCATTGCGTGAGCGCTTTTGGAATAAACTAGAATACACTCCGGTAAAGGCGTTGAAAGAAATTTGGTCAGAGAAGGGGAACCTTCAAATCGGGCCGATGGAACGCATGTCGTTGATAGCAAATGAATTCGCGCATGGAAATATAGAGCGACGGCCTTGGGCCGGAAGCGCGGAACCACAAGAGGTGTTTGAGACCTTTCAAATTGGATTGATGAACCTTCGTTATTTCTGGGCACGGACAATACGAATTGGTGTGGACGAGACGCCGATTATTCGCTCGCTAGCATATCTTGTAGTGGCTATTTTGCAATTTCTAGACGCAGAATATGTTGCAAGAGCTATATTGAAAATGGTCACGGAGAAAGATGGGGAGAAATTGCCTGTAGACGTAGTCGAATTAATCCTTATGCCGGTCTTGGATCAAATCAGTAGTGAAATGGCTACGGTTTGCAGCGCGGATTGCCATCGCTTTTTTGCGCACGAGAAAGCAATTAGCCGTGGACGCGAGAGCTCACATGAAAATGAGGAATCGATTGACACCTATTGGTGGCGACTGAGCAATGAAGGTCTTCCGGGTAAAGAAGAACCGGAACGATACGTGAGGATAGAAAAGACAAATGCACCATGTAAAGTAGGGTTCGAACTGGATGGAGAACGGTCCTGCCCGCTGTATCAAGTAGAACCAGCAGTGGATAATGTTGTTGAATTCTTGTCGGTCATCGAGCGAGTGTCGGAGTTTAGGATAATGCAGGCTCGTTCGGCGTTATAGCCCGGGCTATGAGAGAGCCCTTCGGAATTTAGTGGCACAACCAATCGTATCGGATGTCGAGCGCCGCTTCCTGGAAAAGTACAAAAGCTCAATAGGTTGTGCCGATTTGCTCGGGACAGGCCGTTTGCCCGGAATACAGGGATTTACCCCGAGGGTGAAAGTACATGTGTGCGCACGGTTGAACATTGAGGCGCAACGGCAACGGCGGTCGAGGGGTGCAGCCGTCGCGTAGCCTGGTGCATCGAGCCACCG
>MPNF01000223.1 GCA_002238885.1 Alphaproteobacteria bacterium bin95
CCACGCTCTCGGCGAAGGCGACCGCCGCCAGTATCCATACCGCGCGCGGATGCCCGGCAAGGCGCATGGTTCCGTCGTAGAGGCGGCGCAGCATGATGCCGGTCCACATAGGCGCACCCGACCGGGCGGGCAATGCGACGCCTGTTGCGGCCGGCGACCGGGACGTGCCGCGAGTGTCATGAATTGTCATGTTTTGTCATGCGGCCCGCCGGAAATGTCATGTTCTGTCATGGTCCGCCGCGCCTCCGCTCCCGGTGCCGCCCGTCCGTATCCTGCATGCCGTTCCTCCATCGCATTCCGTTCCGTTCGCCCCGCCGCGCCGAACGCGGCGAACATTGCAGATGGCGGCGTTGACGCCGCCGCCGGGCTGCGGGGCGGGACCCTAGTTTCGCGCGTATCGCGCCCGCCCGTCGGCGCGCGTTAGCGCCGGCGCGGTTCGCGCGCCTGATTGCGCCCACGCGCGCAAAGACCCAGGCGCAGGGCGCACGTCTCCCGTCCGTTTCTCGAGGGTCTTTTCGCGCCGCGCGCACCGGGAGGCGAGCGGCCCCGCGCGGATGCCGTTTCCTTGCCTCCCGTCTCAATCTTACCACCGTTTTTTCGGGATCAGCCCGAATCAGGAATTATTCCTCAATATGCGAACAAATGACGCGCTTCCAGTCGGTTGAAAACACCGGCGCAGGGCAATGAACGCATTGACCCGCCGCCTCTCTTCCGTGACATTGCCGGGCGTTGCCGAAAGCGGAGGCCGAAGCCATGCCGGAAGGTGTCGAGCAGATCGTCACAGCAGTGCCGACCGGCGCTGCGCTGGGAGCCGTGATCGAGGGCGTGGACCTTTCCCGACCGCTCGATGACGAGACCTTCGCCGCTGTCCATGCCGCCTGGATCGAGCACGGGGTGGTGGTGTTCCGCGGGCAGACTCTCACGGACGCCGATTTCGTCGCCTTCTCCTCGCGCTTCGGCAAGCTCGACCACGCGCCGATCATGGAGAACGGCCAGACGATGGTGGACGGCGTGCCGGAACTCTATGTGATCTCCAACATCGTCAGGGACGGCAAGCCGATCGGCTCGCTGGGCGCCGGCGAAGCCTCCTGGCACACCGACATGAGCTATGAGGAGCGCCCGCCCAAAGCCAGCGCGCTCTACGCGCTGGAAATCCCGCCAGAGGGCGGCGACACCTGCTTCCTCAACATGTATGCCGCGCTGGAGGCGCTCCCCGAGGACCTGCGGCGCCGGCTGGAAGCCGCCAGCGTCCGCCACGATTCGAGCGTCAATTCCGGCGGCTACCTGCGCGCGGGCTTCGACGAGGTGGTCGATGTGAGCGAGGCCCCCGGCGCCAGCCATCCGGCGGTACCGTTGCATCCGGAGAGCGGGCGCCCGGTGCTCTATCTGGGGCGGCGGCTCAACTCCTATGTCGAAGGCATGAAGGTCGGCGAGTCGGAGGCGCTGCTGGACGAGCTGTGGGCGCATGTCGAGCAGGAGCGCTTCACCTACCGCCACCGCTGGCAGGTCGGCGATGTGGTGCTGTGGGACAATCGCTGCACCATGCACCGCCGCGATCCCTTCGACGCTTCGACCCGCCGCCGCCTGCACCGCACCCAGATACAGGGGGAGCGGCCGCGGGCGGCGTGACGGAAGCAGAACCGGCCGACGACGGTCGGACGGCAACAAGCGGACGCAGCAAGTCGGGAAGGACACCAACAATCTCATCTACTCTCGTGTCACGCCCGACGTTCTGGACGATCTTCAGAAACTGAATTCGATGCAACCAAATAGAAGTGGGCACTGGTGTCACTACCAATGGTGACATGCCTGATCCTGGCTACATTAAACTCAACCAGTAGATCGCGGCTGCCATGGCGCTTATGCGGACTCCCCTAAATTGGGCGGCCTTTTGGTGGACGTTCCGACTAGTGTTTCCAAAACTGCAGACCAGCCAGAATTTAATGTGTGATTCTCGACCAGGAGCCGACCAATGAAGACGGCAATAAAACTGGTGCTTCGTCTCGCAACATATGGCTCTGCTATTGCATCAGGGTTTGGAATTATATCCTTATATTGGTTAGGAGGAACACTGCTTTTTGCGTACCTTCTTTCAATTTATGATGAGTCGGAAAATGCACCTAGTGGAGATTTTGGGAACTTAAATGACACTGAATTTATAGCGTCGGATCTTAATATCAAAAAGAGAATTGGGACAAGGCTTGTGTATGCTTGAATTCTGTTTCTCTTGAGCTTAGGGCTTTCTCACTTTGTATTGTCAAGATCCTAATCTAGGAAATTCCAAACTCTGAGGCAAACCGTAGCCCCGGCCACCGAGCCGGCGCCTAACCCCGACCATTTCGGCCCGGTGCAGAGGTCTGGAGACGGACCCCCGGCTCTCCGCTTCGCTGCGGCCGGGATGACGATAAGGGGTAAGCGCCGACCGGAGTCCCTGGGTCTTCGCTATAGCCGATCCGTTGTTTGTGGGAATACCGCACACCTTAATTTGTTGAATTTCTTGGATTCCCAATCCGCCCGTGCTCCATTTCGGCCTCGCAACGGTCATCTCGAAATTTCCGGTGGGACCAAACGTCTCTCATCGGCGGAATCTTCCGGGAACGGAAAGGGCTCCACGATCTAGACTGTCCGTAGCCCCAAACTCCGAACCAGGCTAGGTTTCCAGTGTCTCGGCTGCCGACGGCGGCGACACCGGGCCCGGTGGCTCGCAGTATAGATCTATCAAACCTGCCCCGACGCAAATTCAGTGCTGGGGCCCTAAACCAACGAAAGGTAGAGCTATGACCCCTGTTTCGCCTGAGGGTTCCGATTCGACGAGTTCGAATGGAAGCACAGATGAACCACAGTTGACGATAACCCGATGGTCTCAGGATTTGGATAAGGTCACGATTGAGTTCGATTCTTCGCGTCCGGACGGGACATTTACTATGAAGGGCCGCTGCACTCGTTGTTGGGGTGGACTCATGATGTCAGGTGATGCAGACGAACATATACCGTCCTCTATTGTTTGTCGCGTATGCAGGACACGACTTGCTGGTGCCGAGGCACGCGACGAATACAAGAGAATGAATGAGCAGACATCCGCAATAGTGTTCTCACTTCAGTACGGTTTTCGGATCACACGAAAATATCCAGACAATGCGACATTTGTCTTCAAGATCTTTCCCTATGTTGAACGACAGACAGAGGAGGAATTCCGCCGGAGGGTCGACATCACCCCTTCTGGAGATTACGGGAAGGACCCTCTGACACGCAGGTCATTTCCCGCGGGATCTGTTGGATTTCTGGCATTGCAGGCACAATGCCTGATGTCTGCCGTCAATGAATTGCCATGGTCGCTATCTGTTATACCGTCACCAACGCTCGATAACCTGGAAGATCCGCAAGGACAAAAGAGGGAGTTGTTTAGAAGGCTCGGATGCACATTGGGAATAGCGATGAATGCGGCATTTGTATGCGAATTGGCAATGAAGTCAATATGCCTTACCTTCCGTAATGTAGCGCGGAAAACACATGATCTATTAGAGCTTTTCGAGGGCCTACCATGCGCCAGTCGGAAAAGGATAAAGCAAGATTTTCCGGGAATCGAAAGTGTAATCGAGGATTCCCGTCATGTATTTGGGAAGTGGCGGTATTTCGAGGTCAATATGGGTGAAAAACGAACTAAGGCGATGATTAAAACCACGCGCGCGTTCGATCTCGCAAAGGCTGCCCGCGTTCTTCTCGATGAAACGGAAATAATGGGCGTTGCCTATTCCATTAAGGCAACAGCAACACAAAACGAGGAAAACACATCATATGGCAAAAAACATGTACACGTAAAGACAAATTTGGACATTTCTGGTTCTGAAGCACCGTCGCGGTGAGCGGTGCGGCACATCCCGCGAAGACCGCGCTCTGCCGTATTGGTGTGTAAGTGGGCGCAGAATTTGCGGGGCCAAAGGCATGAAGACGTTCAATTATTCAACCGGTTGCGAGATGTGTTCGTTTTCAGTTCCCACAAACAACGGATCGGCTATGTCTCCGCTCTCACGCCGCCGCCAGGGCCGCTGCCGTGTCGGACATGCGGTTGGAGAAGCCCCATTCATTGTCGTACCAGGCCATGACGCGCACGAAGCTGCCGTCTATGACCTTGGTCTGGGTCGCGTCGAACACGGCGCTGCGCGGGTCGTGGTTGAAGTCGCTCGAAACGAGCGGCGCCTCGTTGACGCCGAGAATGCCCTTCAGCCGGCCCCCGGCCGCATCCGCGATAGCCCCGTTCACCTCGTCCTCGGTCGTGCCGCGCCCGGCGGAGAACTTGAAGTCGATCAGCGAGACATTCACGGTCGGCACACGCACCGACGTGCCGTCCAGCTTGCCCGCAAGCTCCGGCAGCACGAGGCCGACGGCGCGGGCCGCGCCCGTCGAGGTCGGGATCATCGACTGGCCGGCGGCGCGCGCCCGGCGCAGGTCTCCGTGCAACGTGTCGAGGATCGCCTGGTCGCCGGTAAAGGCGTGAATCGTGGTCATGAAGCCGCGCTCTATGCCTACGGCGCGATGCAGAACCTGCGCCACCGGGGCCAGGCAGTTGGTGGTGCAGGAAGCGTTGGAGACGACGGTGTGGCCGGCCTCCAGCCCGTCATGGTTGACGCCGTAGACGACAGTGAGGTCCGCATTGTCCGCAGGCGCGGAGACCAGCACCTTGCGCGCGCCGGCCTCCAGATGGGCCGCGGCCTTGGCCTTGCTGGCGAAAATGCCGGTGCATTCGAGCACGATGTCGATGCCGAGCTCGCCCCAGGGCAGGTCCGCCGGGTTGCGCTCGGCCAGCACCTGGATGGACCGACCCGCGACCTCGATGCTGCTGCCGGAAGCCTTGACCTCCATAGGCAGGGTCCCGTGGGTCGAATCGTATTTGAGCAGGTGAGCGTTCGCCTCGACCGACCCCAAATCGTTGACCGCGACGAATTCGAGATCGTTGCGCCCGGATTCCAGCGCCGCGCGCAATGCGAGGCGCCCGATGCGCCCGAAACCGTTGATTGCGACCCTGGCTGTCATGGCCCTCGTCTCCCTTGCTCGTTCAAGCGCCCCCGGGCCTCAGCCGAGCCGGGCGCGCACTTCCTCGACCACGCGCTCGGCGGTGATGCCGAAATGCTCATAGAGCGCCGGCGCCGGGGCCGAAGCGCCGAAGCCGTCAATCCCGACCACCGCCCCGCCTGGGCCCACATGCCGGTCCCAGCCGAAGGATGCAGCCGCCTCGACTGCGACCCGCACCGGCCCCTCCGGCAGCACGTTGGCACGGTAAGCCGCGTCCTGGCGCTCGAACAGTTCCATGGACGGCATCGACACGACGCGCGCCGGCACGCCCGATGCGTCGAGCGCCGCCTTCGCCTCCATCGCGATGCCGACCTCCGAGCCGGTCGCGATCAGCACCGCCGCCGGCTCGTCCCCGCAATCGGCGAGCACATAGGCCCCGCGCGCCGAGAGGTTCTCCGCCGCCGGCTCGGTGCGGACAGCGGGCACGCCCTGGCGCGTCAGCGCAAGCACGGACGGTCCCTTCAGCGAAAGCGCGACCTCCCAGCATTCCGCGGTTTCCATCGCGTCCGCCGGGCGCATGGTGACGAGGCCCGGCATGGCGCGCAGGCTCGCCAGATGCTCGATGGGCTGGTGCGTCGGCCCGTCCTCGCCGAGGCCGATGGAATCGTGCGTCATGA
>MPNF01000224.1 GCA_002238885.1 Alphaproteobacteria bacterium bin95
GCAGGGTCCTGCTCGTTTCCGTAGCCGTGGTCGCCGCCGCGCTGGTATCCGGCATTCCGCGCATCGACCTGACGGACAACTGGACGCGGTATTTCAACGAGCGCTACGAGTTCCGGCGCGACACGGATTTCGTCATCGAAAATCTGACCGGCATGGAAACGCTGGAATTCTCGCTCGATTCGGGGCGCGAAGGCGGCATCACCGATCCCGAATACCTCCAGGCCGTGGACGCTTTTGCAGAGTGGGGCCGGGCGCAGCCGGAAGTGGTGCACGTCCAGGCGTTCCCGGACGTCATGAAGCGCCTCAACAGGAACATGCACGGCGACGACCCGGCCTTCCACCGCCTGCCGGAAGAGCAGGAACTGGCGGCCCAGTATCTCCTGCTCTACGAACTTTCGCTTCCGTTCGGCAGCGACCTCAACGACCGCATCGATATCGCCAAGTCCTCAACGCGGCTGAGCATGGCAACGCGAAGCCTGACCTCACGGCAGCAGCGCGAACTCGACGCGCGGGCCCAGGATTGGCTCCGCAGCAATGCGCCCGCTCTCCTGACCGAGGCATCGGGCTTCAGCATCGTCTTCGCGCATCTCTCGCAGCGAAACATCGCAAGCATGCTGACCGGCACGGTCATCGCGATGGCGCTGATCTCCCTGATCCTGATAGGGGTTTTCAGGAGCGTCCGCCTCGGGCTTGTCAGTCTGTTGCCCAATTTCATCCCGGCGGCCATGACCTTCGGCCTGTGGGGCTACCTCGTCGGGCGGGTCGGCCTTGCAGGGTCCGTGATGACCGCTATCGCCTTCGGCATCGTCGTGGACGACACGATCCACTTCCTGACGAATTATCTGCGGGCCCGCCGAGAGGGGCTCGACCCGGCCGAAGCCGTGCGCCGCACCTTTCGCACTGTCGGTCGGGCCCTGTGGACCACCACCGCGGTCCTGTCGCTCGGTTTCCTGGTGTTCGCGTCCTCCGGGTTCGAAGTCAGCTGGTCGCTCGGCCTGATGGTGGCGATCACGCTCGGCTTCGCGCTGCTTGCCGACTTCCTGCTGCTCCCGCCCCTGCTCATGGCTTTGGACCGGAAGAAGCCGTGATTCCTGCTGGACTCGCCGCTCAATCGGGAACCGTTCGCGGTGATGGCCGAGCTCGGTTTCGCGCCCCTGCCGAAGCTGGCGCCAGAACTGCGGAACGTCATATTCGAGCGCCGCGGAGAGGTTTGACCAGATGGCGGCCTCCGGGGTGAAGCGCCGCGAGCTGGCAGCCACTGTCGGTAAGCGCGGAACGGGCGGCAAGGAAGTGGTCATTGGCGTCAAGGACCGGGAGACGAACGAAGTGGCCGCGCGGCGCATTTCGCAGACGGACGCGAAGGCACTACAGGGCTTCGTTCGCGAGCATCTGGCGCCCGGCGCGACGCTCTGCACGGACGAGGCGCACGCCTATAAGGGAATGCCGGAGTTCAGGCACGAGGCCGTCAATCACGGCGTAGGCGAGTATGTGCGGGAAATGGCGCACACGAACGGCATGGAGAGCTTCTGGGCCATGCTCAAACGCGGCTATGTCGGGACCTACCACAAGATCAGCCCGAAGCACCTACAACGCTACGTGGACGAGTTCGCGGGCCGGCACAATGTCCGCCCGCTGGACACTCTGGACCAAATGCAGTCAGTCGTCGTCGGCATGGTCGGCAAGCGGTTGACATACAAGGCCGTCATCGCAGACAACGGCCTGCCTTCGGGAGCCCGAACATGAGAATAGCCTACCGCCTGTTCATCGCCGCCACGCTGCTGACGCTCGCCTATGGCGTCGGCACGGCGTCGATGCACGTTCACCCGTGGTTCATCATCGCGCCGCTCGTCATGCTCGGAATCGTCGGAGCCGTGCGCTATCGCGGCGAATGACAACAGCGAGGCGGTCGCCCGCCGTGCCGTTCGCCTCAAGGCCATCGCGGCGGCGCATGTCATTCGCGACGAGCGGCTGAAGAAGCGGACCTACCAGGACGGCGAGGCGAGCATCACCTACCGGACAGCGCCGGCAGCATGGCCTTACCGGCTGCTGCGGCGCTTGCCGCTCGCGGTGCAGCGCCCTATCCTTCTCTGGCTGGAGCGCATCGGCTGGTAGCCGCGTCCTCTCATCTACTGTGAGATCTGATGGCAAACGGATCGGAGAGTCGTCACGAACGCTTGGTCTCGTCTATCAAGGCGGTTACGGGCCCCCGGAGGATCGGTTTCGCGGATCACGTCGGTGACCTCGGCAATAATCGCGCGCCGCGATTCAGGCGCCCGCCCGATGACATTGATGATAGTTAGCAGGGCGTGGACATTGCCTTCTAGGTCTTCGACCCGTTGCTGGGTGGAAAGTTCGTCTGACATAGCGCTCTCCTTCTGTTGATGGACACCGGCCCGCAGGTGAACGGGATTAGGCTCCCTGCGGGCCGGCCCGCGCCCGACCATGACTGGCAAATCCGCCGGGCAAGACTGTCGATTTGCGGCACCGGCTCGCGGGGACATGCTGACCAAACCCCGCGAACTCGACCTCGCCCGGCCGGTGGATGGCCGAAGCCGGGCAAGACGGTTGGCGATCAAACGGACGATAGACGGCGAAAGAGGGCAGCCCGGATAGCGACCGAACAGCTCGCGAGGTTGCCCACCAGTTCGGCCAGTAAGGCGACTGGCCAGCCGCTTCCCGCAGACGGTGGTTTCTTCGGCGGCATGGGTTCGACACACCCTCCCACATGAGTATTGCCGATCCCTTGGATACGGATCGCCGTCATTCCGTCATCCACTCAATGAATTCTTCCCATGGTACAGTGATGGGCTCGCGGACGTTTGGGGGCCGCCACCCCACTCCGTCCTCTGTCACATAGAGCGTTCCGATGAGCGTCTCATCATCGCGTCTCACGAGAACCCGGAGGTGCTCACCAGGAATGTTCTGCCGTGCTTGAACCTGCGCCATGGCGGGCCTCCTGTTGCGTTCGGAGGCCGGGTGACGCTATGGTCGCGCCCGTTGCGCAACCGCTCCCGCTTCTGGCCTCGAAACCAGCGGGACACACTGGGCTGACCCTGCCAGGGGCTGGCTCATTGTGCATCTGGGTGAGTCCTATGCGGATTCCCCGGCGAGAGTCCAGCCGGGAAATTTCTTGACACGCGCCGTCGCGGTGTCTGACTTTTCGGTAGTGTTTCAGTTTGAAATCTCGCGCTTGCGGTAGGTCTTCGGGCGGTTCGGCTTCGGCGCCCGCGCGTCGATGAGGCCGACGATCCACTCCATGTCCCGGAGCCGGTCATCGACCCCGGCCGCCATCGCGGGCGTCACCCGGAGCGTCTTGCGGGTGCGCACGAAGTTGTAGTGGCAGAAGAACAGCGACAGCATGTGAAGATGGTTCTCCAGCTTCTTGCTGAAGCCGTTCGTCAGCCGGGTGAACCGGCGCATCCCCATCTGCATGGTCAAATTGCTCCGCTCTACATGGTTGGTCGAGACATGGCGGCGCGACGGGCGGCCCTGAATGGCCCGCTTACGAGCGCCGACGCACTCTGACGGCGAATACTTGCGCTCGTGCCCCTTGTCGCCCGTGGGTTGGCCGTAGAGCTTCACGAGCATGGCATAGTCCACATCGCGCCCGAACGACCGCTCGACGGCTTCAAGGTAGGGCCTGTGGCCGTCTGTGGTGAGCTGGACGCGGGTTGCCAGGCGCGGCTGCAAGTCCTCCATGAGCTCCTTGGCTGTGTCCGCCGAGCGGTCCCCGACCTCGAAGGAGATCATCAGCTTGGAGTCGCTGTCGATGGCGGTCCAGGTCCACACGCTGCCGGCGCCGCCCGGCGCGGCCTTGGCGCGCTCGACATTCTTCTCCTTCGCGTAGCAGAACGCCCATATCTCGTCGCACTGGATGCGGCGGGCATGGATCCCTCGCACGGCGCGGTCATGGTGTTCGGCGCAGGCGTAGCCAGCTTCGACAAGCAGCTTGGAAACCGTGTTGATGGAGACATCCGCGAGCCGCGCGGTGGCGCGCATCGACACGCCTTCAACCAGCATGTGAAGGATGCTGGCGCGCTTGGCTGTATCGAGCTTGTTCATACCCCTGATAATAGGGCGTAAAGACTATATGTCAAGCAAAAAGTTCAATGGAAATTGTGGTTGCTGTCTATCGGAAGAAGCTCCATCCCCAGACGGGCCATCTGCTCCTCGATCTGCACTAGCTGAGAGAGCGTGTATCCACCATTGAGCAGAGGCCGGGGGATCGTGAAGCCTCGCTGCCTGCCGTTGATCGTTTGGGAGAAAGCGAAGAAGGACTCCGTGTCGGAGCCCTCCCTGCGCTCTGCGCCCTGGGAGACGATGCGAGCGAGGACATCGCTGCACCATGCACACACAAGGTCCATGTCAGGCAGCCTCGGACATCGCCCAAGGCGTCTGCCCTGCAATGCCAGGCGTCGGCCCTTGCAGGGCTGCGTTGTTCATCTTCGTCACCCAGTCCTGGAATGCCTCGAAAGACAATTCCGGGACGAACTTCACATCCTCATCGAGATTTGTCTTGAAGAGGAAGGTGAGGGCATCGCCTACACCATGGAAAGCAGTGCGCAGATCATTATGCGCAACGCACAGACCGGCCGTCTCCTTGTCGTCGGAAACGAAGAAGTGCGCTCCATCCACGTATTTGTAGAGCACTTGCACTTTCTGTGGCGTGCTCATCGTATTCACCTCCACCTTGCATCTGCCGCCGCGCGGGCGATCTCGTTCCGGCGCTCCGGTGAGAGCGCGGCCTTCCGGGCCGGTCCGCCCTTCCGTCCGCCCTTCGCCCGATTCGGCATGGTCAGCGGTTCTTTCTTGTCCTCGATCTCGCCCGTTGCTATCCGGGCGACATGGACGGCGCATCCGATCACATCGGCCGGGCGCCGCTCTCCGTTGGGTCCTCGCGGCATTGCTACCGTCGCACCAAGCCCATTTCCATGAATGCCGTCATCGGGTTCCTCCTCTTCTCGGCGTCGCGCCGGTAAGGCATTACAACACACCATCGCGTCTTGTGAATAGGGGGATGTTTGCCCATCGCGCCGGTAAGCCACCGGGATATGAAGAACAGATAGTGCTCATGCGCCCTGCTTCAACCGGGAGACAACAATTCATATCGCGGAATAACATCCGTTATCAATTTTTGCCATCATGCCGGAACGGGGCTAGCGTTTGCCCCGGTTGCCGTTTAGGCACCACTGCGCCATGACATTCTCGTGGAAGCGGTCGATGGCGTCGAAGGCCTCCTCCAGGCTCGGGCGCAGGAAGTTGAACATGAGGCGCGTGACGCCGATCTCGCGGAGCGCGGCCGCATCCTCAGCGACCTGCTCGTCCGTGCCCGTCATGATGAAGCGCTCGCCCTCGTCGTTCCGCCGATCGAGGTCCTCGCGGTACCAAATGGCCGAGAAGGCGAGCCCGATCTCGGCCGGGTCGCGGCCGGCCTTCTCCGCCTCGGCGCGCAGGCGGGCCGCGCCGGCGGCGAAGCGAGCGGGCGTATCCAGCGGATGGCGCGGATTGGCGCCGATGGGGAGCCAGACATCGGCATGGCGCGCCGCGCGGCGCAGCGCCGGGCCGCTCTCGCCGCCGATCCAGATCGGTGGGTGCGGGCGCTGCACCGGCTTCGGCTCGAAGATAATGCCGTCGAACGCCGCGAACTCGCCGGACATGGCCGGGTTCTCTTCGGTCCAGA
>MPNF01000225.1 GCA_002238885.1 Alphaproteobacteria bacterium bin95
CCCGTTCGCCGGCAGCGGACGCCGGAGCGGCCCGGTCCTCCGCTGCCGGAGTGGATCGGGTCGCTTCGCTCCCGGCGCCCGGGTCCGGAAACAACGGCGCAGTCTCCGGCAACGGCTGCAGATCCGTGACGCCCGGAACGTCCGAAGCCGGCGCTCCGGGGCTCTGCGCCGACGCACCGCCGAAAGCCAGCGACAGCGCAAGCGCCGCAGCCGGTAACGAGAGGAAGACCGGCAGGACGCCGGGTGCGGATCCGCGTCCGCCGGAAATCCCGGCAGAAGCCGCCCGGACGGGGAAAACGCCCGGCGTCATCGCGAGACCTCCGCCGCCCGGCCGGCGTCCTTGTCCCGCGGCCCGGACATTCCTATGATTGCAGCATGTCCGAAGCCATCGCGTTCGATACCCATCGTTACGTCAAGCGGCTGACCGAGAGCGGCTTCACCGAAAGGCAGGCCGAAACCCTCGCCGAAGAGCAGATCGCGCTCCTCAACGCCAATCTCGCGACCAAGGCCGATATCGAGGCCGTCAAGGCCGAGATCACGAAGGTCGAAGCCGGGCTCAAGGTCGATATCGAGGCGGTCAAGGTCGAGATCGCGAAGGTCGACAAGCGGATAGAGACCGTGAAGTCCGACCTGCTCAAATGGATGTTCGCAGGGCTGATCGCGCAGGGCGGCGTGATCGTCGCCCTGCTCCAGCTGCTCAAATAACGCCAGCGCCGCGCCAATGCAGGCCGCGTCCGACGCCGGCGAACCGGTAACACGCCATGAACTCGACATCGCTGTCGGTGGACTGAAGGCGGCACTGGCGGCGCTGGAGGCCCGTCTCACCTGGCGCCTTATCGGCGCCATGGTCGCGCTTGCCGGCCTCATCATCGCCGCGGTCAAGCTGATCCCCTGACCGGGCAGGCCTGGCCCGGCAGAAACCCGGCCCGGGAAGGGAAAACGGCGAAAAGCGCGAGACATCGGCCGGACCGCCTCAGTCGATCCTGTCCGGCGTGGACTGCGTCCATACCGTCGGCTCAAAGTCGAGGTCGATCACCAACTCGCGCCAGCCGACGCTCCGCGGACCCGCCGGATCGTCCCTGACCGTCATCTCCAGATGGCCCTTCGTCCAGCGCCACACGCCGTCGAAATGCGGGCCCTCGACCAGGTCGCCGTTCCGGTCCACCACCGAGAACTTCCCCTCGGAATGAAACACGAAACGCTTGTCCGCATAGGCCTCGCCCATATGCGGCAGGGAACGCGGGAAAGGGCGAGCCAGGAACTGGTCCGTCAGCTGGAATGCTGGATGGCGATGGCCGGTCGGCAGATAGGGGAACGGGTAGCCCATCGGGTAGGTGATCTCTCCGATCGTCAGCCACTTCCCGTCTGCTGAACGGGTCACGTCGTAATATTTGTCCGGGAGATTCCACCCTCCTTTTCGCCAGAACTCCTCCCGGTCGCCGTTTCGTACATAGGTGTAGCCGGCCGAAACCCACTTGACGATGTTGCCCTCCTGAGCCGCCAGGAAGGCGTTGACCTCGTTTGCCGTAGTCGTCGGCTTTACGCCCGACGATGCCAGACCCGTGCGGCCCGGCGCTGTCAGATGCGAGCCCGGAAAGTTCAGGATCGGAGCGTCCGGGTCCTGCCGGCGCAACTCGTCTATCTTCGGCGACGTCTGCTTCTCGTTGATCCGCATGCCGGACAGCGTGGCAAAATCCGGGCAGGCGTCAGCCAGAACACGCGGCCAACTGTCCTGAACCCAGCCTGAAAGACGTGTTTCGAATTTTCGCTTGTGAGGATTCTCGTGCGCCACCAGAGACTCCACACGCAACTTCCCTAAGCGCGGCTCGTAGAACAGGAGATACCGGTATATCTGTCCCTGATAGGTAATCGTCCTCGCGGCACCTGTAGAATGGGTTTCGATGTCGAGCTTCGCCCAACTGAGGGCGTACTTCCCGTTGTCGTTTTTCCTGAAACACCGAAACACGCGGCCGTCGTCGCGAACAAATTCCGCACTTGCGATTCCAGGTGCGGCAGAATGTTCGTGCACGAAAACACGCCCGAAAACCAGGTTCCGGAAGAAGCGTTCGCTATGCGAACTGTGGTTCCGGAATGCCTTCCAGTAAGGAAGACCCGAAAGTTCAGGCGGGACGGTCCGCAGAAACTCTCGTGGCGGCTGCTGCCCGTGCGCCGCGCAGGACGCCAGCAGAACCCCGGCAGTCAGACAGAACAGGCTTCTTGCGATCTTCATCGCCACTCTCCCCGGCATCGTCAATATCCGCCCTCGTTGGACTTCACATGGTCGAAGAACGGCGCGATCCTGAAGTCCTGCGTGATCCGCCCGCGCCGGCGGAAATCGGGATCGAGACACCCCTCCGCATTGGCCTGCCAGTCGGTCAGCTTGAACCAGAGGCCCCGGCCAGGACGCGCCGCCAGATCAACCGGGAACAGGCGGCTGTCAGGCGCTCGCTCTCCCTTGACGGTGTTCCACGCGGAAAGCGCGGCGGCATCGACGCCGATGGCGCCGGCGCACAGCGCCTCCATTTCCGCCATGCTCAGGTTCACGGCCTCGGACACTGCGTCGTAGCGGCCGAGCGCGCCGACATTCTTGAACCGCAGCACGGCGTGCCGGGGGCGGAGGCCCGCCATGAGCCTGTACATGCGGCCTACCGCGGCCTCGTTCACGCCCCTGACCAGGATCGTGCCCGTGTTCACGATCATCCCGTGCGCCGCCGCGTTCCTGACCGCCCGCAGCTTCTTCGCCGCGCAGCGCATGTTGTCGATGGCCTCGTACCAGTCGTCATTGTCGGCACCGTTCAACGAAACCACGACATGGCGCAGTCCGGCTTTCCTGAGCGTCTGCACATAGCTGTCCCGGGCCAGCCTCAGTCCGTTCGTCACAAGAACCGGTCGATGCCCCAGATGCCGTACCATGGCGACGATTTCGGGCAGATCCCGGCGCATGGTCGGCTCCGCACCGATGAGCCTCAGATTGACCCGCTTCGGCAGCGCGTCGAGGCATTCCTCCAGGCGCCCGATATCCATGTCGGGAACGTCCCGGTTCGGCAGATAGCAGTTGGCGCAGGCCATGTTGCAGCGGTGGGTGACATCCGCCATCACCGTCTCGAACGGGTTCTCTTCGGGCGCGAAGCTGCGGACGGCTGAATGACGGCCCGTGCCGGTCATCTCGCTCCTTCGCCCGACCATGGTCCGTTCCGGGCGCCGCACTTCAGTCCTTGCCGCCAGGGCGCTCATAGCGCGAGCTCGTAGTTGCCGCCCGTCATCCGGAAGCCCAGACGCTTCAGGAACCTGTCCGTGCGGGCAATGTCGATTCCGGAATTCACTCCCACATACATGCGGACGGCCCCGTTCGTCCGGGCCCAGCGCCGGAAGCCGTGCAGCAGCTTGACCGCCGCCAGCGAGCCGCGATGCTCCGGTAGCACGTAGTACCCCTCAAGCGTGGCTCCGAGCGCCGGAGAGTGGTAGTGCGGGGCGATCGCGCCCGCAGCTCCTCCGATGACCCTGCCGCCCAGTTCGGCCTGCAGCAGGCAGCGATCCGACCTTTTCAGCCTCCGTTCGAAGGTCCGCCTGACCATGTCCTCGTCATAGGGCAGGCCGTCGTTCAGCTCTTCAAACGCACGCCGGGCCAGAGCCACCCGCGCCGCGATGTCTTCCGCGGTGCGCGCGACCCGAACGGTCACACCCGAAGACGGCGCGACGCCTTCCTGCGCTCTTGCAGCGGTAGCCGGCAACGCGCTCATTCCTTGCGCTCCCCGCGCCTGAGCGCCGCGTCCCAGAAGGCTCTCGGGCCGTGCGGACCGACATACTCGCCCTCGCCGAAGACGGTGTTGCCGGCGACCGTGCGCCTGATTCCGTCGCTGGTGAGCGAGATCGACCGGATGCCCGCCTCGTCGAGGCTGCGCAGCTCGCCCGGATCACTCTCGCCGTCCTGGTCCAGGTCCTGCCAGACGCGGAACAGGTCCCACTCCGCATCGTCGGGATCGAGACGTCCGTCGCCGTCCGTGTCGAAGTGCCGGAGGCCTTCGAGGTCCGTGCGGGCTCCCTCGACATAGGAGACGAAGCTCAGCTCGTCATGGGCCGCGATCCGCCCGTCTCCGTCCTTGTCGTAGGCAAGGAACCCGTCGTCGGCAGACGCCCAGGCCATGCGCTCGCGGTAGCCGTCGCCGTTGATATCGAAGAACGACGTCGACTCTTCCAGCGGCACCAGTTCCACGCCGTCGCCGTCCAGGTCCAGCACGATCGGCTTTCCCGTGCCGCCCCCCCCGTCACCCCTTGCCTTGCTGTCCGGGGCGGCCCCCGGCCCCCCCGCCATCGGGGGCGCGCCCGAGGCGATGCTCTCGCCGGTGCCGCCCCCGTCGTCACCATTGGCATTGCTGTCCGGGGCGTCCACGGGCCCCCCGAAATTCGGGTCGCTGACGGAGTCGATGCTCGGCACACCTGTTGAAGTTGATGTCGGACCGCTACCTGTATTGCCGTCGTTGTCTCCGCCGTTTTCGCCCTCAGGACCGTTGCCGCAGTCGCCCTCGCACCCGGTCTCGATCGGCGTGCAGTTCTCGTCCGTGCGTATGTGACGCGGGCGTCCCGCGGCTCCCCGCGCCGGCTGCCGCGTTCGTACTGCCGGCGAGCCCGGCCGTAGCACGAACACCCGGATTTCCGTGTCCTGAGCCCAGTGCTGGGTGCAGCTCCCCCTCTCGCCGGAAGGGCAGGAGCACGGTCTCGTCCAACTATGGACCCCGCCGTTTTCCCAGGTAACGGTCGGGTCCGGAATGTCCGCCGCCGCCGGCGCTTGCGCATAGACGATCTGGCAGTTGCTGCGCCAGCGCGCCCAGTCGGTGCAGGCCGCATCCGCAGGCAGGCCGGGAGGAGTGGCCGACAGCATCGCCTGTCTGGTCGCGCAGTCCCGCGGCCAGGCCGGTGGAACCGGCGCGAACTCCCGCAGGTCGTTGCAGTCCAGGTCCGCCTGCGGGCAGTCCGTCACCGCCGATACCTGGATCGGGATGCGCCGGCGCTCGATGAACGTCCCCGTGTCCAGGTCCGGCACAGCCGGATTCCGCGGACACGCCACCGTCCGGTCCTCGTTCTCCCAGCGCCGGCCCGCGGCCTCCAGCTTCGGATCGTCGACCGCAAGCACGAGGCCCGCCCGGTCGCCCGTTGCCGAAGGCACCGGCATGCAGGCCGGAAGGGAGCCGTCGCCCCTTCCATGCGCGCCCCTGAAGACGCGCGAGCCCCGCAGGATCAGATGCAGCCCGGTGCGGCCGTTTCCGTAAGCCACCGGCGCCACCTGCACCGCCCGATGGTCCCGGCCCACACCCTTGAGCTCGTCATCGTTGGCATAGACAGCGAGCACGCCGTCGCAATAGCGCGCCGTCAGGCCCCGGTCCGTCCAGGATTGCAGCCACCAGCCGCTCCTCCGCGGGTGCGAGACGCCGTCCCATTCGTCTTCCCAGAGCCTCGCAAAATCCGTCACCAGGATGCGCCGCTCGACGCTCCGGAACGCGTTCTGGATCGTGGCCGCGTTCAGCAGTGCCGCCTGCCGGTCCACCCGGTCCGGGTCACCGCTCTGCGCCTGCACCGTCCCGACCCCTCCCAGCGCCAGCGCCGCGACCGCGGCCCACAGAAACGAACGCCTCATCATACGACCCTCTCCAGCCGGGTTTCATCCATGGCG
>MPNF01000226.1 GCA_002238885.1 Alphaproteobacteria bacterium bin95
ATCTCCATACTGGCCCGCGGCAACTCAAGTGCCGCACTAGGGAAACCGGACACACGACTGCGCCTGACCGCATAGGCCCGACCAACCCGAAAAAACTGCTTGCATCCAGGGAGGCGTCCACACACGGATCGGGGGCCGGGGTGACGGCTGTGTGTCGGGCCTGAAATCGGGTTCGACTCGAAAGAACATGAACGGAACGAAGGAGCCGCGCCCCATGCCCATCATCCAACCCGCCGTTGCGCTGTCCACACGCCAGGAGGCCTTCTGCCGCCACTATGCCGTCTCCGGCAATGCCGCAGATGCTGCAAGGCAGGCGGGCTACTCCGGGCGCTCCGCACGACAGACCGGCTGCGCCCTGCTGGAGCGGCCTTACATCGTGGAGCGGCTGCGGCGCATCCGCCTGTCCTGGAAGCGCACCCAGCGGGACGAGGGCCGCCTCCTGCTTGCCCGGCTGGAGCAGGCGTGGGACGCGGCCGTCGCCAGCGGCTCGGCCTACACGATGCTGCGGGTATTGCGCTTCCAGGCCGAGATTGCAGGGCTTACGGGGCCGACGGCCGCGCGCCGTGCGGGGCTCTGGCCGCTGCCGCACGAGGACGAGTTCGGCGAGATCGAGGCCGGCGAGGCGCAGGCAGCGGGCACCGAGCCCGGCCCCTTGGCCGAGGCCGTGCGCAGCGGCCTCGACCGCGCCCGATGCGCGCTCGCGCGGCACCATGCCTGCCGGGAGGAGCTTGAGGCGCAGGAGGGCTTCGACGGGGCCGCACACGAGGAGGTTGCCCGCAGGCTCGCCGGGGCCGTCGAGGAGCGGACGCGCCTGCCCGTCTGCTTCGAGCCGCCCGCACCGCCCCCGGACGACGACCGGCCCCCTGCCGACGACCCGCCCGAGGAGACCTACGAGGACTGCCCGTGGGCAGGCGGCGAAGGGCCCGGCGACGAGGACAGGGTCGACGGTGACAGAGCCGACGGCGCCGAACATGACTGGCTCTACCAGCGCCGCAACGGCTACGCCGAAATCTACGACCCCTGGGCCCCTGAGGAGGTCGAGGAGCGCAGGCGGGACCGCCTCGAACGGGAAGAGCGGGGCGGCGGCGAAGACGGTGACCGGAGTGGACCGGCGACGAAAAAGAAAAAGAAGAAGAGGGGAAGGAAGACCGGGCCCGAGGGCGCCGGTTCCGCGCCGGACCATGACAGAACATGACAACTCATGACACTTCGCTGGAGTGGGCCCCGGCGGACGCGCTGCATCGCGTCTCTCGGAACCCGGCGCCGCTACGAGGTGCGGACGAGGGCGGTGGCCTGATCGGCGGAGAAGGCTTCGGCGCGGCCGCAGAACTGGCAGACCATCTCCAGCGAGCCGTCCTCACGGCGCAGGTCGTCCGTCTCGCCGGCGGACAGCGCGCGGAGCACGGTCTCCATCCGTGCCCGGCCGCCGCAGCGGCAGCCGTCGCGGAGCCGGCGCTGGGGATCGACGCGCAACTCGTCGCGGTGGAAGAGGCGCAGGAGCAACGCATCCCCCGGCAGCGCGGGGTCCAGCAGCTCGTCCGGCCCGACGGTTTGCATGTAATGCCCGAGCCTGGTCCAGAGCTCGCCGGTTTCCTCCGACGGGTCCGGTTGTTCATCCGGCAGCCGCTGGAGCATCAGCGCCGCTGCGCGCCAGTCGCCGCTGCGCCGGCCGCAGGCAGCCGCAAGGCAGGTGTCGATCTGTTCCGACTGGCGGAAATAGTGCAACACGGAGGCAGCCAGGCCGCCCTCCGCCAGTTCGACCACGCCCTGGTAGCGCTCGCCGCCGTCCGCGGGGTCGAAGGTAAACGCCAGATAGCCGGACCCGAAGGGTGCACCGCCGGACCCGTCCGAGGGCGTCTCCTCGTCGAAGCCCGCGAAGCCGCGCATGAGCCCCGATGCGTCGATATCCGCCACCAGCCGCCGGATCGGACCTTTGCCCTCGACCTGGAGCGTGAAGATGCCCTCGGCCTTGAGCGACTGCGAGAGCGCGGCCGCAATGGCCAGCGATTCGCCGAGCACCTCTGCCTGCGCGTCGGGATAGGCGTGCCGGTCGAGAATCTGCGCGACTTCCGGCCCGAGCCGCACAAGGCGGCCGCGCACCCGCGTGCCGCCGAGCCGGAAGGGCCGCACATAATCGTCGCGAAACGCCGCCTGTCCGTCCATGCGCCGGCGCTACCGCCCGAGGCACCAGGCGAGAATGCCCTTCTGGGCGTGCAGCCGGTTTTCCGCCTCGTCCCAGACGACCGATTGCGGCCCGTCGATCACCGCGCCCGACACTTCTTCCTCCCGGTGCGCGGGCAGACAATGCAGGAAAATCGCGTCCGGCAGCGCCCGCGCCATCAGGCGTTCGTCCACGCGGTACGGTGCGAGCAAATTGTGGCGGTTCTGTTCCCCGCCGTCGTTCATCGAGACCCAGACATCGGTTACGACCGCGTCCGCATTGCGCACGGCGGCAACGGGGTCGTCATGGACGCTCACCCGCGCACCGTTCGCCTCCGCCCAGGCGAGCGCTTCGGCCGGCGGACGGCGCTCCGGCGGGCAGCCGACGGCGAAATCGAAGTCGAAACGCGCCGCGGCGTGGATCCAGCTCGTCGCGACATTGTTGCCGTCGCCGCTCCAGGCGACGCGCTTGCCCGCGATGGCGCCGCGCTGCTCCTCGAAGGTCATCACATCCGCCATGAGCTGGCAGGGATGCGAGCGGTCCGTCAGGCCGTTGATGACCGGCACCTCCGAGTTGGCGGCGAGCTCGGTCAGCTTGTCGTGACTGTCGGTGCGGATCATGATCGCATCGACATAGCGCGACAGCACCCGCGCCGTGTCGGCCCAGCTTTCGCCGCGCTTGACCTGCGTGTCCTGGCCCGAAAGCACGATGACATGGCCGCCGAGCTGGCGCATGGCGACCTCAAAGGACACGCGGGTGCGGGTCGAGGGCTGCTCGAAGATCATGGCGAGCGTCTTGCCCTCGAGCGGCCGCGCCGGGTCCCCCGCCTTGAAGGCGAGGGCGCGGTCGAGGATACGACGGAGCGCAGCCCCGTCGTAGTCCTTAAGGTCGAGGAAGTGGCGCGGCGCGTTCATACGCTCTCACGCAGCGGCGGCGGCAAATTCCCGGCAAGCGCCTTCGACCATGCCGACCGCCTCGCCGACATGCGCATCCTCGACGACCAGCGGCGGCAGCAGGCGCACGACATTCTCGCCCGCCGGCACCGCCAGCAGGCCCTGGCGGCGCAGCGCGCCGACGAACTCGCCATTGGCGGGGCCGACCCGGATGCCGACCATCATGCCCATGCCGCGCACGTCCAGAATCGTGTCGGGATAGCGTGTCGCGAGCGCCTCCAGACGCCCGTGCAGGTCCGCAGCACGCGCCTGCACGCCGTCGAGGAAGCCCTCGGCCAGCAGCGCATCCAGCACAGCGTTGACGACCGCCGTCGCCAGCGGGTTGCCGCCGAAGGTGGAGCCGTGCGTGCCGGCGACCATACCCGACGCTGCCTCTTCCGTCGCAAGGCAGGCGCCGACGGGGAAGCCGCCGCCGAGGCCCTTGGCGAGCGCCATCACGTCCGGGCGGATGCCCGACCATTCATAGGCGAACAGCTTGCCCGTGCGGCCCATGCCGCACTGCACCTCGTCGAGGAACATCAAGAGGCCGAATTCGTCGCAAAGCGCGCGGACGCCCTTCAGGTAATCCGTGGACATCGGGCGGATGCCGCCCTCGCCCTGCACCGGCTCGACAAGCACGGCGCAGGTCTCAGCCGTCACGGCGGCGCGCAGCTCGTTGAGATTGCCGAAGGCCACCTGGTCGAAGCCCTCCGTCACCGGGCCGAAGCCCTTGTAGAGCTTCTCCTGGCCGGAAGCCGCGATGGAGGCGAGCGAGCGGCCGTGGAAGCAGCCTTCGACGGTAATGATGCGGAAGCGTTCCGGCTCGCCCTTGTCGGCATAGTGCTTGCGCACGAGCTTGATGCCGCACTCGATGGCCTCGAGGCCGGAATTGCAGAAGAAGACCGTGTCCGCGAAGCTGTTATCGGTCAGTCGTCGCCCGGCTCGCTCCTGGTTGGGGATATTGTACAGGTTCGAGGTATGCCAAAGCCGGCCGGCCTGATCCTGGAGCGCGGCAACAAGGCCGGGATGGGCGTGGCCGAGAGCGGTCACGGCAATCCCGCCGCCGAAGTCCAGGAACCGCCGCCCGTCGGACGCGAAGAGGTACGGTCCCTCGCCTTTCTCGAAAGCGATGTCCCGATCCCCGTAGGTCGGCATCAGGGGGGCGATCACGAGTGGGTCTCCTTCAGAGAGTTCTTCAAACGACATCCCCGCCGCGAGCCGGCGGGGAAGCGCGCAATAGTGATTGCCGGGCGCGGCTTGTCAATGGCCCGGGTTCGAGCGTCAGTCCTCGCGAACGCCGGCGGCGAGGTAGCCGCCGTCCACGGGGAGCACGACGCCGTTAACGTAAGCCGCCGCCTCGCCCGCGAGGAACACTGCCGCGTCCGCCATCTCCTCGCAGAGGCCGTAACGGCCGGCCGGGATCATGCGCTTGTAGTTGGCGCGGGCGGCGGGCGTGTGGTGGACGCGGGTGAGTTCCGTATCGACCGGCCCCGGCGCGATGGCGTTCACCGTGATGCCGAAGGGCGCCAGCTCATGCGCCGCCTGCTGCGTCAGCGCGATGACACCCGCCTTGGAAATGCCGTAGGCCGTGCGCTCGGCGCCCGCGCGCACACCGGAGATGGACGCGATATTGATAATGCGCCCGTAACCGGCTTCGGCCATGGCGCGGGCCGCCTCCTGGGCGCAGTAGAAGCTGCCGTGGAGATTGACCCGGAGGATCCGGTCGAAGTCTTCCTGCGTCACGTCGAGGAACGCATGCCGCAGGCTGGTGCCGGCGACATTGGCGAGAATGTCGATGCGGCCGTGGCGCGCCACCGTCTCGGACACAAGCCGCCTGGCATCCTCAGGATTCGACACGTCTATGACGAGACCCTCCGGACCGAGCCCGTCCGCCTTGAGGTCCGCCCCCACCACGATGGCTCCTTCGGCGCGGAAGGCGGCTGCAACCGCCCCGCCGATCCCGCCGCCAGCCCCCGTCACCGCCGCAATTCGCCCCTCCAGCCTCATGGGTCTTCTCCCCGTTCCTTAAAAGCCCGCTCCTCGGTAGCCGGTTCCTGCGCCCCGGTCCAGAACCCGTTGACACGCGCGGCGGCGTTCTCCTATAAGCGCGGCGTCATGTTCGACCTTCGCGGCATTCTGCTTCTGGGCCTTACCGGCGCTCGCCGGGCCTGAACGGCTGCCCGGCGGGTGTAAACCAACCGCCGTCGGACTCCCCTACATTTCCAAGTTTCTACAGCCGCGCCGCCCGCCCGACCCGGCGCCCGCGCGGAAACCGAGGACCGCTTCGCAGCCATGCCCAGCATCGATCCGACCGACAAATACATCCCCTTCCAGCCGATCGACCTGCCCGACCGGACCTGGCCGGGCGCCGTCATCACCCGCCCGCCCATCTGGTGCTCCGTCGATCTGCGCGACGGCAACCAGGCGCTCGTGGAGCCGATGGGGCTCCGGCGGAAGCTGCGCATGTTCGAGGAGCTCCTGCGCCTCGGCTTCAAGGAGATCGAGGTCGGCTTCCCCTCCGCCAGCCAGACCGATTTCGACTTCTGCCGCCACATCATCGACGAGGG
>MPNF01000227.1 GCA_002238885.1 Alphaproteobacteria bacterium bin95
ATCCGCACCCTGTGCCGGGGGCCTTCATTGTCCCAGCGTTCGGGTTCCGAGGGCGAAGAGCCCATCTCGAAACTGCCCTCCGGCAGCACCACCATTTCCGGGCATTCTGCGCAGTCCCGGAAGATGGCGCCGGAGGCGAGGCTCGCCGGCAGCGATTCGGCGGCCGCCTGCGGCCGCCACGACGACGCGCGTTGCTGCGCCGCCGCCACTTGGCCGGCCGTCATCCTCGCGGCCAGGAGTTCGCGCTCCACCGCCGCCAGGGCGTCGCCGCGGCCCGCTGCGAGATTGAGCCACATATGCGCCTCGACATAGTCCTGCGGGACGCCCAACCCCCTGACGAGAAGGCGCCCGAGAGACAGCATCGACCGGGGATCGCCGGCCGCAGCCGCAGCCCGCCATTCGGCGAGCGCCGTCTTCGCATCGCGCGCTTCCCAGGCCCGCAATCCCGCTTCGTAATCCGCTCGCGCCGGCAAGGCACAGACGAGCACCACCGCCAATGCCGTCGAAACAAGTCCGCTTCGCGCCGCAATGCCCTTCGCGATCGTGTGTGTCATCGTGAATGCTCCGAAACCAGGTTCAGGCCGCGCCTGCTGTGGACGGACCGCCCGCGATTGCGGCGTTGGCGTCATTCGCCCTCTTCCGGGCGGATGCCCGCTCTTGCTGGTAGAGGCCGACGAAATCGGGGGGCGTGAGGTTCAACGGCGGATAGCCGCCATCGCGCGCGGCATCGGCAATGATGCGGTCTGCGAAGGGAAACAGGATATGCGGCGCTTCGCAGACAATGAGGTTCCGGCCGGCTTCCTCCTCCCCGATATCGATCAACTCGAACAATCCGGCGTAGCTCAGTTCGGCGAGGAAAAGGATTTCCGCCTCCTGGGTCGCGGTCGCGGTGATCGACAGGGTGACCTCGTGCAACCCGCGCCACCGCCTGCAGTCCACCCGGGCCGAGATGTCGATATGCACCCTGTCCCTGTCGATCGGCGCCGGAGCGCCGGGGTTCTCGAACGAGAAATCCCTTGTGTAGCGGCCATGCAGGATCGCGTTCGATCCGGCCGCCCGACCTTGGGGCCCCGTCTCTAGCGCCATGCCGGCCCCGGGTACCAACCGACCAGGGAGTAGCGCGTGCCGCGGGTCACAGCCGAGACTCCGTGCAGGATAAGCGACGGAAAGATCAGCACCGTGCCGCGCTTGCGGATGATCTCCGGCGGCGGATGGTGGGCGACGCGGTGCATCCGGAACTCGCCGCCGTCATAGTCGTCCGGGTCGGAGAGCTGCACCACCACGCTCAACTTGCGTTGCGTCGGCCTGTCGCCGCTGACCAATGAGGTGTCCTGGTGCGTGTCGTAGTAGTGCCCGCCGCCCTCGGCGTTGGCCCGGTAGATGCTGAACTGTAGGCTGCGCGCGCCGCGCGGGTTGTAGTCAACGCCGAACCACTCGTCATTGGCCTCGTCCACGCACCAGTCGAGGGTCCGGAACACCTCGTCGAACTCCGGGTCGCGGCGCGGCAGAAAGATAACCTCGCCGTGGCGGATCTGACGGTCGACCGCGCTCCCTTCGATCCCGACGGTGCCGAGCAGCGGCTGCCGGCTGCTGGCTCTGTCGATGATGCTCTGGCACTCGGCCGCCGACAGCAGCGAGTCGTAGTATGCCCATTCGCCGCGCATGACCGGCCGCCGCGCCTCAGACCGTTCGGCCGGCGGGGCTCACGGCTCCCTCCGGTCGATGTCGGCGGTGTACCAGGACGCCAGGGTATGCCGCTTGCCCGCCAGGACCCGGCGAACGCCGTGCGGCGCGGAGGAAGGATAGGCGATCATCTTCCCCGCTTCCGGCGGGACCTCGATCCCCGGTTCCGGAAACACGGTGGCGCCGCCTTCGCATTCCGTCAGGTATACGATGCTGGAGTAGAGCCGGTGTTCGAAGTGCGGCGGCAGGTTGTCCCGGTGGATGTTCATGTCCTGACCCTCGCGCCACAAGACCAGGTCCGTGTATTCGGGATACAGGACGCCGTCATGCAGCTCTTCGCAAAGAAGCGCGGCGATACGGTTCCTCGCCACATCCATGATCTCCCTCGCCTGCCGACGGTCCACGTTGGCATAGCTGATCTGGCGCCAGGAGAAGAACGGTTCGATGTTCTCCCTGCCCAGGCGTCTCACATTTTCCTCGAGAAAGGCCGACAGGGTTTCGCAATCGCCGGCGGACAGGAAGCCTCTTTCCGCGATCATCGGTATCATCGGGTCATGTCTCCGTAAAATGTGCGCCAGCGACCGCCGACCGCGCGGCCTTCCCCCTCCAGCCACGGCTTGGTCGGACCGTTGGCGTGGACGATCGCCGGCCAGCTTTCCGTGCGGCGGTTGCAGATCATGCCGCGCCCCTCGTCGGCGCTCACATGGTCGAGCGCGCCGTTCAGGCACTGGAACACCCGGCAGCCATGGTCCAGCGCGATGCCGTGCGCGCCGGAGAGGAACCGCTCGGTGTAATAGCGTTGATCGTCGTCGCCATCGTCTATCGGCTCTTCGACGATGCGCAGCAGGTCGCCGGCCCTGCCGATGAACGCGCCGGAGTTGAGAAAACGGTAGGGACTGCCGTCCGGAGCCTCCGGGTAGCGGGAGGCGTTCGCCGCGTCCGGCCAGCAGAAGACCTCGGCGGCGAACAGCGGCGCGCCTTCGGCGGACTCGCGCCAGGCTCCCAGAATGTCGCGGGCGTGGCGGGTGACGATGGTATCGTAGCCATCGACGAAAAGAACGGGCCTGTCGGGCGGCAGCGTTTCCAGCGCCGGGCGCAGAAGGTTGACTTTCTGGCCTCCGCCCGGCCCGGCGGCAATATCGCCCCCGCGCCATGGGATCCCGAGGCCCAGCGGCTCGATCGCGAAGCCGTAGCGCCGCGCGGAGTCCAGCAGACGGCGCAACTCCGGCCTTTCGTCGGTCGCCACCGTCAGCGCGAGCAAGGGCGCATCGGTCTCCTGCACCGGCGGGCTCTTTTCGGTCTCGCTGTAGCCGGATGACTCCCAGGGGGTGAAAAAGCGCTGGTTGGTCGCCACTACCAGCCCCGGGTCTTTCGCATAGGCGTTGTTGACCGCAGCGTCCCGGTTCAGGCCGAAGCAGGCCGGCAGCATCTCGTCGGAGGGGGCCAGCCGGTCCCGCCAGGGCGATGCGAGCAGCTTGCGCGCGCCCCCCGGCGACAGCAGGTAGGCCAGGGTCCACAACGGATGGTAGTCCACCAGGTGCACATGGCGCCCGGCCAGCGGCTTCGGGCCGGGATCGTTGCGCTGGGCCAGATAGCAAAGGTCGAAGTCCAGATGGTCCAGGTCGTGCACCAGCATCGGCAGGCTGTCCATCAACGGCTCGACCAAGGCGGCGTCGTCCTCGATGACGAGTCCGGGATAGCCGCTTTTGGCGATGCGCCGCCATGCCAGCACATGGGACAGCGCGCAGCCGACTTCCCCCATGGTCATGGCCCGGCGCGCATAGGGGTCGATCCAACCGCTCCAGGGAGTCGCGGGAGGGAGGGGATGGACCCGCCAGGGCGGGGTAGGGTCGAGCGTTGCGCCGTCCACCGCATTCAACCATGTCACCCTGGTAAAGCCGTGGCGGTCCAGCGCGGCGGACAGCCTGCGGCGACGCTCCCGGTGGCGCGCCATATGGACGACTGTGACGGCGGGGCGCAGGGTCATGGAACGATGGCGTCGGCCGGCGGCTGGTCCGAGGGAGCGAGCCAGATCGTCATCGCGTAGCGAGTGCCCTGGGTCACCGGCGTGACCCAGTGGACATGGCTGACCCTGCTCGGAAAGGCGATGAGCGTGCCGACCTCCACGTCGCGGCTGTCCCAATGCTGGCGTGGAAAGGTCAGCAGCCCGCCGCGGTAATCCGCGTTCAGCGGCATGGCGAAGCTCACCATGGCGGCGTCGTGGTGCGGGTCCAGGGAGGGCTGGGTGTCCGGCGAGTAGCGCAGCACAAAGGGCATGCGGGTTTTCCCCGCCTTCAGGGGCCACCAGTGGGTCCTGACGATCGGGACGATGCGTCGCCGGAAGTCCGCTTCGAACCGCTTGGCGAACTGTCCGGCGATGCGGTCGATCCGCAGCTCCTGTCCGGGCGCGGCGTTGTTGAGCAGGTCCCGCTCGTAAGCCTGGAAACCGCCGACCGTCTCGGCTGCCTCGACCAGCGTCCGGCAGAAATCCTCCCGCCAGAAGGGGATCGTCACGATGTCCGGCGCGACTTCGCGCCAGTAACCGCGGGTCTCCGCATCTTCGTAAGCGACCAGGCGCTGGATCGTCGGGTGAAAGGCGTGCGTCATCGTTCCGTTGCCCAGGCGGCCGCTGCGGGCCTACCAACTCCAGGTGAAGCCGGCCGTGAAGCCGGACTGCGAATAGTGGACTCCGTAGGCCGCGCCGACATCGACCGTCACATCCGGGTCAGAGGAAACGCGGAAGGCGCCCTGCGCGGCGATGGCGGTCTCGCCCATGAACTGTCCAAAGCGCATCGAGAAGGACTTGTCCTTGTTGTAGGGAATGCGCAGCCCTCCAAGCGCGAGGGCCATCGCCGTGCCCTCACGCGATTTGTCGCGTAATCCGCCGAGTTCGATCCTGAGCTTCTCGATCCGCCCGCTATTGTCATCGGCCTGCTTCACGAGCTCCGTGATCCGGACGAGCGCCATGGGGGGGAATTCGCCCGGCGGACCGGGCGGCCCTTGATCACCTTGATCGCCATGCTCGCCCGGCGGTCCCGCCGGCCCTGCAAGGCCACGCGGTCCGGGCGAACCGGGTTGGCTCGCCCCCGGAGGGCCAGGTGGGCCCGCGAGGCCACGCGATCCGGGCTGGCTCGATCCCGGAGGGCCAGGTGGGCCCGGCTGCCCGCTTCCTGGAGGTCCAGGCGGTCCGGGCTGGCCGCTCCCCGAGCCAGGCGGACCGGGCGGGCCCTGCGCGCCCGGCGAACCGTCCTGACCCGGCGCGCCGGGCGGGCCCGGACTGCCGCTTCCAGAGCCAGACGCCCCTGGCGGACCCTGCGCCCCCGGCGAACCGTCCTGACCCGGCGGGCCGGGCGGCCCCGGATCGCCGCTTCCCGAGCCCGACGGCCCTGGCGGACCTTGCGGTCCAGCCGGCCCCTGAGGACCGGCCGGACCAGCCTCGCCCGGCGTGCCCGGTGGGCCGGCGGGGCCCGTACCGCTGCCTCCCGAGCCAGGCGGTCCCGGGGGACCGGCGTTGCCTTGCGGGCCCTGAGGTCCGGCTGGGCCCTGCGCGCCCTGCGCGCCCGGTGATCCGTCCTGACCCGGCGATCCGCCCTGACCCGGCGGACCTGCTGGACCCTGGGGACCGGTCGGGCCCTGCGCTCCTTGTGGGCCCGCCTCGCCTGGCGTGCCCGGTGGGCCGGCCGGGCCCGTTCCGCTGCCTCCCGAGCCAGGCGGCCCCGGGGGACCGGCGTCGCCTTGCGGACCGTGAGGGCCCTGCGCCCCTTGTGCGCGGGGCGAGCCGGCTCGACCCGACGGGCCCGCAGGACCTTGCTGACCCTGTGCACCGGGCGAACCGGCTCGACCCGACGGGCCTGCAGGACCTTGCTGACCCTGTGCGCCCGCCGCGCCCGGCGGACCCTGCGCGCCGTCCGTGCCCGGAGGGCCGGACGGCCCCGGATCGCCGCTCCCCGAACCGGGCGGGCCAGGCGG
>MPNF01000228.1 GCA_002238885.1 Alphaproteobacteria bacterium bin95
CTTCAACAGCCCGGCACCGGCCGGCGCCGCCTCCAGGGTTGGCGGCGGCGCGCCCGACGCGGCACGGACAGGCCGCCTCAGTAGCTCTTCGGCAGATCGAGTTCCTTCTCGGCGATGAAGGAGAGCGCCAGCTGCCAGCTGACGGGCGCAATCCGGGCGATCCAGATCTCCCGGAGCCAGCGCTCCACATGGTATTCCTTGGCATAGCCCATGCCGCCATGGGTCAGGATGGCCCGCTCGCAGGCCTCATGGCCCACCTCCGCCGCCAGGTATTTCGCGGCATTGGCCTGCGGCCCGCAGGCCTCGCCCTCGTCGTACATCCAGGCGGCCTTGTAAACGAGCAGTTCCGCCGCCTCGAGCTTCGCCCAGCTTTCCGCCAGCGGGTGCTGGATCGACTGGTTCTGCCCGATGGGGCGGTTGAAGACCTGGCGTTCGCGCGCATAGTCCGCCGCCCGCTTCAAGGCGCAGCGCCCGATGCCGACCGCCTCGGCGGCGACGAGGATGCGCTCGGGATTGAGGCCGTCGAGCAGGTAATGGAAGCCCTTGCCCTCCTCGCCGATGCGGTCCTCCGCCGGCACCGGCAGGCCGTCGAAGAACACCGAATTCGAATCGACCGCCGCGCGGCCCATTTTCGGTATCTCCGTCGGCGTGAGATAGCGCCGGTCGAAATCCGTGTAGAAGAGCGTCAGGCCGTCGAAGGCGCGCCGGCATTGCTCCTGCGGCGTGGTGCGGGCGATCAGCAGCATCTTGTCGGCCACCTGCGCCGTCGAGGTCCAGAGCTTCTGCCCGTGGACGACATAGCCGCCCTTGCCGTCCGGCTCGGCCCGCGTCTTGAGGCTGGAAGTGTTCAGGCCCGAGTCCGGCTCGGTGACGGCGAAACAGGCCTTCTTCTCGCCGGCGACCAGTTCCGGCAGCATGCGCCGGCGCTGCTCGTCCGTGCCGTGCTTGACGATCGGATGGGGGCCGAAAATGTTGAGGTGGATCGCGGAGCAGCCGCTCATGCCTGCGCCGGACTGGGCCACCGCCTGCATCAGGATCGTCGCCTCGACAATGCCGAGTCCCGAGCCGCCAAACTCCTCCGGCATGGCAATGCCGAGCCACCCGCCTTCCGCCATGGCGCGGTGGAAATCGTGCGGGAACTCTCCCTCCCCATCGCGCTCGCGCCAGTAATCGAGGTCGAATCCGGCGCAAAGGCGTTCCACCGCCTCACGCATCTGGTCGTGTTGCTCGCTCCACCCGAACTGCATGGCGCCGCCCCTCTCCGCCTCTCGCATCGCTCGCTGCTATACCCATTCTCCATCAGCACGGCAACGATTGCGCCGGGGCGGGCTCTCGCCAAACCCGTCCCCGCAATGCTAAACAACCGCCCCCGTCCGGCCTGCCCCTCCAGAGTCCCTGCCATGTTCCTCAGATCCCTGTTCGCGATCCTCCTGGCCGTAGCTGCACAGCCGGCCGCTGCCCAGGTCGTCCAGGGCGAAAAATCGGGCGACTGGACCAAGGGCTGCATTACCGCGTCCGGGAACGCGCAGAACGCGGCGGAGCAGTGCTTCATCTTCCAGCGACTGTTCCCGGAGGGCTCCGAGCAGGCTGCAGCTACGGTCGCGGTCGGGCGTCCGGGACCCGACAAGCCTCTGCTGGCATCGCTGACGGTGCCGCTCGGGGTCAATCTGCCCGCAGGTATCACGGTCTGGGTAGAGGGCGACGAGAAGGCCGTCCGGCGGCCGCCGCTGCTGTTTTGCGTCAAGGCCGGCTGCGAGGCGAACATGCGCATGGACGAGGTGATGCTTACGGCGTTCAGGCAGCATCTGAGCGGTGTGCTGTCCTTCACCATGGTGGACGGCAGGCAGGTGGCGCTCCCGATTTCGCTGCGCGGCTTCACGAACGCGCTCGCCTTCCTCGAGTGAAGCCCGCCGGCATCCTGCCGTCGCAGCTCCTGCGGGAGTCTGTCGAGGCCGGTGCGCTGTCGGCCGACCGGCCCGTCGAAGAGGACCAGATACAGCCTGCGAGCCTCGACCTCCGGCTGGGCAGCCGCGCCTGGCGGGTCCGGGCGAGCTTCCTTCCGGGCTCGGAAGGCGCGGTCGCAGAACGCATCGACCGGCACGCCATGCACGAAATCGACCTGGCGCGGGGCGCAGTGCTGGAACGCGGCTGCGTCTATATCGCGGAGCTCATGGAACGGGTGGCGCTCGATGCCGGCACGGCCGCCATCGCCAATCCGAAGAGTTCGACCGGCCGGCTCGATGTCTTCGCGCGCCTGATTGCCGACCGCGTGCCGGAATTCGACCGGCTGCCGGCCGCCTACAAGGGCCGGCTCTATGTCGAACTGGCGCCGCGCACCTTCTCCATCCTGGTCCGGGAAGGCGCGCGCCTTGTGCAGCTGCGCCTGCGGCGGGGGGCGCAGGGCGCAGACGATCCGGCGCTGCGCGACCTGCATGCGCGCGACGCGCTCGTGGACCGGGAAGCCGTCATCGACGACGGGCTCGTGCTCACGGTGGACGCCCGGGGAACGGGCGGGGTCATCGCCTGGAAGGCGCGCGCCCATGCGGGCCTCATCGATGTCGAGCGCATCGGCCATTACGACCCGGAGGAGTTCTGGGAGCCGGTCACCGTCCGCCCCGGCCGCGGCATCGTGCTCAATCCCGACGATTTCTACATTCTCTCCTCCAAGGAGACCGTATCCATACCGCCCGACCATGCAGCCGAGATGCGCCCCTACGACACGCGTGTCGGCGAGTTCCGGGTCCACTATGCCGGCTTCTTCGATCCGGGCTTCGGCTACGGCGCCGGCAGCCGGGCGGTGCTGGAGGTGCGCGCCCACGATGTTCCTTTCGTGGTCGAGGACGGCCAGCCGGTCGGGCGATTGTTCTACGAGCCGATGCTGGCGGCCCCGGACAAGATTTACGGCGGCGGCATCGGCTCCACCTATCAGGCGCAGGGCTTGCGCCTCGGCAAGCAGTTCCGGGAACCGGGCGCCAGCGGATAAGGTCTGGAAAAAACCGCCCGTCGGCGCGACTATCGGACGGGTTCGGGAACGAGCGGGAGACGATGGCGATGAGCGAGCGGACGATTTTTCCGGTCACGGCCAAGGCAGCCGAGAACGCGCATATCGATGCAGCGGCCTATGAGGCGATGTACCGCCGGTCGGTGGAGGACCCGGAAGGCTTCTGGGCCGAACAGGCCGGGAGACTCGACTGGATCAAGCCGTTCACCAGGGTGAAGGACGTGTCCTGGGCGAAGGACGATCTACATATCCGCTGGTTCGAGGACGGCACACTTAACGCCTCGGCGAACTGCCTCGACCGGCATCTTGCCGAGCGCGGCGAGCAGACCGCAATCATCTGGGAGGGCGACGACCCGGCGCTCTCGGAGCACATCACCTATCGCGACCTGCATGAGCGGGTTTGCAAGTTTGCGAACGTGCTGAAGGCGCGGGGCGTGAAGCGCGGCGACCGGGTCACCATCTACCTGCCGATGATCCCGGAAATCGCGGTCGCCGTGCTCGCCTGCGCACGCATCGGCGCGATCCACTCGGTCGTCTTCGGCGGCTTTTCGCCGGACGCACTTGCCGGGCGCATTACCGACTGCGCTTCAACGGTGGTCATCACAGCCGACGAGGGCCTGCGCGGCGGTCGCACGGTTCCGCTCAAGGCCAATACCGACGCGGCACTCGCCTCCTGCCCCGACTGCACGACGTGCATCGTGGTGCGCCGCACCGCGGGCGAGATCGGCTGGGTGGATGGCCGGGACTACTGGTACGAGGACGAGATGGCCGGGGCTTCCGCCGACTGTCCGCCCGAGGAGATGGGCGCCGAAGATCCGCTCTTCATCCTCTACACCTCGGGCTCGACCGGCCAGCCCAAGGGCGTGCTGCACACGACCGGCGGATATCTCACCTTCGCCTCGATGACGCACCGGCTCACCTTCGACTACCGCGACGGCGAAGTCTTCTGGTGCACCGCCGATGTCGGCTGGGTGACGGGCCACAGCTACATCCTCTACGGACCGCTCGCCAACGGCGCGGTCACGGTGATGTTCGAGGGCGTGCCGAACTATCCGGACAGCTCGCGCTTCTGGCAGGTCTGCGACAAGCACAATGTCTCGATCTTCTACACCGCGCCCACGGCGATCCGGGCGCTGATGCGCGAGGGCGACGACCCCGTCAAGGCCACCTCGCGCAGGAGCCTGCGCATTCTCGGCACGGTCGGCGAGCCGATCAATCCGGAGGCATGGCTCTGGTACTACGACGTGGTGGGCGACGGCCGCTGCCCGATCGTGGATACCTGGTGGCAGACCGAAACGGGCGGCCACCTGATAACCCCGCTGCCGGGCGCGACCGACCTCAAGCCGGGGTCGGCCACCAAGCCCTTCTTCGGCGTCAGGCCTGCGCTCGTGGACAATGAAGGCGCGCTGCTGGAAGGCGCGACCTCGGGCAATCTCGTTATCCTCGACAGCTGGCCGGGCCAGATGCGAACGGTCTATGGCGACCACCAGCGTTTCATCGACACCTATTTCTCGACCTATGAAGGCATGTATTTCACCGGCGACGGCGCGATCCGCGACGAGGACGGCTATTTCTGGATCACCGGGCGCGTGGACGATGTCATCAACGTCTCCGGCCACCGCATGGGCACGGCCGAGGTCGAGAGCGCCCTGGTGGCACATCGGAAGGTCGCGGAGGCTGCGGTGGTCGGCTATCCGCACGACATCAAGGGCCAGGGCATCTACGCCTATGTGACGCTCAATCTCGGCGAGGAGCCCTCCGACGATCTGAATGCCGAGCTGGTTCGCTGGGTGCGCACGGAAATCGGCCCGATCGCCACGCCGGACCTGATCCAGTGGGCGCCGGGCCTGCCCAAGACGCGCTCCGGCAAGATCATGCGGCGCATCCTGCGCAAGATCGCCGAGGACGATTTCGGCAATCTGGGCGACACCTCGACGCTCGCCGAGCCGGCCGTGGTGGAAGACCTGATCGAGAACCGGCGCAACCGCCGCTCCTGACGGCCAGGGGAGAATGCAGCGGATGCTGGAAGACCGGTACGGCCTCGCCCTCTCTACAGCCTCCGCGTCGGCGCGCGACGCCTATGCGGAAGGCATGGACCTGTTCCTTGGCGCCAATACCGGCGCCGAACAGGCTTTCGCCCGCGCAACCCTGGAGGACCCTTCCTTCGCTCTCGCCCATGCCGGCCGGGCCCGGGCGCTGCAATTGCGGGGCCGCGGGCGCGAGGCGGCCGAAGCGATGGCCGAGGCGCGGGCCAGCGCCAATGGATGCTCCGCCAGGGAGGCGGGCCATCTCAACGCTCTCGGCCTGCTGATCGACGGCGACGGGCCGGGCGCCTATGCCGCCATTCTCGCCCATCTCAAGGACTGGCCGCGCGATGCGATGATCGCGCAGCCTTGCTGCGGCGTGTTCGGGCTGATCGGCTTCAGCGGCCGCGCCGGGCGCGAGGCGGAGCAACTTGCCTTCACCGACCGGCTGGCGCCCCATTACGGCGACGATTGGTGGTTCCTCGCCCAACACGGCTTTTCGCAGGTCGAGGCCGGCCAGGTGGCGGAAGCCGAACGCCTGCTCGAGCGCTCGCTCGAGGGCAGTCCGCGCAATGCCAACGCGGCGCATATTCGCGCCCACGTCCACTACGAAGCGGGAGAACGCG
>MPNF01000229.1 GCA_002238885.1 Alphaproteobacteria bacterium bin95
GGCAACGCTGGTGAACAATGCCGGCGTCGCGCTGCCGGGAGAATTTCTCAGCTATGAGCTAGACGATTTCCAGCGGGTGATCGGCGTCAATCTGGTCGGCGTCTTTGTCGCCACGCAACGCGCGGCCAGGACGATGGTCGAGAAGGGCATAAGGGGCGCTATCGTCAACATGTCGTCGATCAACGCCCAGGTTGCGATTCCGGCAATCCCGGCCTACTGCGCCTCGAAAGGCGGCGTGATGCAGATCACGAAGGCGGCCGCGCTGGCGCTCGCGCCGCACGGCATACGGGTCAACGCCGTCGGGCCCGGCTCCATCGACACGGAGATGATGGCGGGCGTGAATGCCAATCCGGAGGCAATGCAGGTCGCCATGTCGCGCACGCCGCTCAAGCGCCTGGGCTCGCCGCGCGAGATCGGCGATGTCGTGGCCTTCCTCGCCTCGGACAAGGCAAGCTACATCACCGGCGAGACGATCTATGTCGACGGCGGGCGGCTGGGGCTCAACTACACCTGCTGAGGCCTATTTCAGCAACGACCAGGCCAGGTTCCGCGCTTCCTCCTGGGTCTCGACGATCCGGTCGTCGGAAATCCGGTCGAGAACGTCGAAGGCGAAGAGGGTCTGGCGGATACGGTCGCTCGCGCCGAACATGACGATCCCCGTGCCGGTCTGCTTCGCGCGGTCAATCAGCAGGGCAAGCAGGTTGGCGGCGCTGTCGTCTATATGGGTGGCGTTGGAAAGGTCGAAGATCACGACCTCGTGGTCGCGGATATCGTCGCCGATCTGCCGGATCAGCTTGCGCGAGGAAGATACGGTGAACGAGCCGCGAAAAGCGAGCAGTCCTACGCGCGCTTCGTATTCGTCGGAGGGTTCCCCCCCGAAAGTGGAATCGAGGAGCGGCGTCGAGATCACGCTGTCGAGTTCCAGCGACTCCAGCTGCGTGGCGCTGACGATATTCGCGGCGATGACGCCGAACACGATGGCGAAGAGCGGATCGACGAAGATGGTAACGCCCATGATCAGCAGCATGACCGTAGAGTGCCGCGAGTCCATCCGGGGCACCTTCCGCAGGAAGGAGAAGTCGATCATCTTCCAGCCTACGAGCATGACGATGGCGGAGAGCGCCGCGAGCGGGAGCGGGGCGACATACCGGCCGAGGCCGAGGATGAGCGCCGCGACGATGACCATGCAGATAATGCTCGCGACGACGGTCTTCCCGCCGAAACGGCGCGACGTCATGGTGGCGATGGTCGCGCCCCCGGGCATCACGCCGAGGATCCCCGCCGCGAGGTTCCCGAGGCCGACGCCGAACAGTTCGCGATTGGGATTGTGCTGCGAGCCGGTGAAGCTGTCGGCGATGAGCGCCCACATCAGCGTGTAGATCGAGCTGATAAGCGCAACCAGCACCGCCGGCCCGACGGCCTTCGGCAGGAAGGCAAGCGACGGCATCTCCAGGACGGGGACCGGCAGCCCAGTCGGCACGGGGCCCAGCCGCTCGACGCCCGGCAGGAATTGCGCCAGGAGCCAGCCGATGGCGATGACCGCGAGCGCCGCCGGCAGGAACTTGCCGGCGCGGGCCGGCCAGACAAGCAGCAACACCAGGCAGATGCCGGCGATAGCGATGTTGCTCATGCCAAGGTCGATCAGCTTCTCCACCTGCGTCCAGAGGAGGAGCACGCCGATGCCGGACATGAACCCCGCGAGCACGATATGCGGCATGTAGGAGACGAAGCGGCCGACGCCGGCAAGCCCGAGCGCGATCTGGATGGCCCCGGCCATGACGATGATGATGGCGAGCTCGGCCAGCGTGAACTCGTTGCCTGTGATCAGCGTTGCGGTGATGACCGCGAGCACGGCGCTCGCGCCGCTTACGATCGCGCGGGTGCCGCCGAACAGCGCCGCAACGATCCCGACTATGACGCCGCACCAGAGCCCCGCGAGGGCTCCCATTCCGGAAATGACGCCCAGCGCCATCGTAGTCGGGACGTTGGACGCTGCCAGGGTAACGCTGGCCCTCAGGTCGGCCCAGAAGGTCTCTCGCGTATAGGGCGGGCGTTTCTCGTTACGCAATCCGCTGAGCATATGCGTCTCTCCCCGGGACTGCGGCCGAACCGCTCAACCGCCGGAATCGGCGCTGTGCGAAGCGACGATACGGAAGCCGCGGCTCCGCTTTCCGGCCTGGGCCGCAGATCCGCACCCGCCCTCCGGGACTCGAGCTGCCCCAGGATTTCGGCCGTCGGTCCGGCCGCCGCTCTTATCCGTCAGATATCGGCGTATTGCGAGACCTCGCCGCCGCCGCCCGGATGGGTGACGGCGCCCTTGCGCGCAGAGCCTACCGTTTGCGCGTATTTCCAGATCGAGCCGGAGCCGAATTCGGGCGCAGGCGAAACGCGGGTCTTCGCCCGCTCCGCCATCTCGGCTTCGGAGAGGTCCACGTCCAGCGTGCCCGCCACCGCGTCGATGCGGATCGTGTCGCCGTCGCGCAGCAGCCCGATGGGTCCGCCCTCGGCCGCCTCCGGCCCGACATGGCCGATGCAGAAGCCGCGCGTAGCGCCGGAGAACCGACCGTCCGTGACCAGCGCAACCGTGTCGCCGAGTCCGCGTCCGTAAATCGCGGAGGTCGTGGCCAGCATCTCGCGCATGCCGGGTCCGCCCTTGGGGCCCTCATAGCGGATGACGATGACGTCGCCTGCCTGGATGCGCCCGTCGATCACGGCGTCGAAGGCTTCTTCCTCGCGGTCGAAACAGCGCGCCGGACCCTCGAATTTCAGCACTTCCATGCCCGCGACCTTCACGATTGCGCCGTCCGGGGCGAGGCTGCCCTGCAGGCCGACCACGCCGCCCGTGTCGCTCAGCGGCGTCTTCACCGGATAGACGACCTTCTGGTCGGTCGGAAATTCGAGGTCGGCCAGGTTCTCGGCCATGGTCTTGCCGGTGACCGTGATGCAGTCGCCATGCAGCAGGTCGTTGTCGAGCAGCTCCTTCAGCAGCACCGGGATGCCGCCGATGTCGTACATGTCCTTGGCAACATATTGGCCGCCCGGCTGCAGGTCGCAGATATAGGGGGTCTTGCGGAAGATCTCGGCCACTTCCAGCAGGTCGAAGTCGATACCGGCCTCATGCGCAATGGCCGGCAGGTGCAGACCGGCATTGGTCGAGCCGCCGGAGGCCGCGACCACGCGGGCGGCGTTCTCCAGCGACTTGCGGGTGACGATGTCGCGCGGGCGCAGCCCCAGCTCGATCAGGTTCATCACCTGCCTTCCGGCGTCCTCGCAATAGGCGTCGCGCGAGAGATAGGGCGCCGGCGCCGAACAGGAATGCGGCAGCGCGAGCCCTATGGCCTCCGCCACCGTCGCCATGGTGTTGGCGGTGAACTGCCCGCCGCAGGCGCCGCCGGAGGGGCAGGCGCATTCTTCCAGCTCCTTGAGGTCCGAGTCGGAGAACTCGCCCGACGCATGCTTGCCGACGCCTTCGAAGACATTCTGGATGGTGACGTTCTGGCCACGGAAATTACCGGGCAGAATCGCGCCTCCGTAGAGGAAGATGGACGGCACGTTGAGCCGCACCTGCGCCATCATCATGCCGGGCAGCGACTTGTCGCAGCCGGCAAGTCCGACCAGCGCATCGTAGCAATGGCCGCGCATGGTGAGCTCGACTGAGTCCGCGATCACCTCGCGCGAGACCAGCGAGGCCTTCATGCCCTGGTGGCCCATAGCGATGCCGTCAGTGACGGTGATCGTGGTGAACTCGCGCGGCGTGCCGTCGCCGGCCTTGACGCCCGCCTTCACCGCCTGGGCCTGGCGGGAGAGCGTGATGTTGCAGGGCGCGGCCTCGTTCCAGCAGGTCGCGACGCCGACGAGCGGGGAATGGATTTCCTCCTCCGTCATGCCCATCGCGTAGTAGAAGGAGCGGTGCGGCGCCTTGGACGGCCCTTCGGTGACATGCCGGCTCGGCAAGTTGGACTTGTCGAAACGGGACCCTTCGTCGAGTGGCATGGGACAATCGTCTCCCGGTGTTGCGGTGCTGTGCGGAGAGGTTTCCAGCGATTGAATATCGTTGACTTTCGGCGTTATCTCAACGGATATCATACGGTCCTCGGTCGATGAGCGCAGTGATGGGAGAACGCAACAAGCAGCATCCCTGTCCGGTGCCGGAGGCGTTGCGAACGGCGGCGCAGGCTGCGGTGCGGGATATTCCCGGCGTGGAGGCGGCGGTGCTTTTCGGTTCCCGCGCGCGCGGCGACTGGCGGGAGGACAGCGACTGGGATCTTGCGCTCGTCACCGACGGCGAGCTGGGCCGGGAGGCGGAACGGGCCGCCTGCCGGCGTCTGCGTGTGGCTGGGCTGCATGTCGAAGCGCAGGCGCTGCCGGCCGAATGGTTGCGCCGGGAGGCGGGCGTATTCGGCCGGATCGCATATCCGATCGCGCGCGAAGGGCGCGTCATTGCCGGAGCTTGGGCGAGGCCGGCGGCCGAGGGGGAGCCCATCATGGAACCCGAAATCTACCGGACCTTTATCGGCAACGCGCTCCGTTTCCTGCGCGACGCTGTGGACGAGATGACCCGTGTTCCGTCCGGCCGCCCGGTGCTGGACCGCGCCGCCAGCAGAAAGGTTGTCGCCGCCGGTGCCGACGCCGCCGAACACCTTGTCAAGGCGATGCGGGGACGGATTGCCGGCGAGGGAGGATGGGGCCACGACCTCGCCGATCTGGCCGGTCCCTTGCTCGATGCCGGCCGGCACGACCTCCATGCGGCGGTCCTGGCGTTGAACGGCGATAGCAGGGAGGGCCATCAGGCGGCCTACGGCGCGGCCGCCCGCCGTCCGTCGCAGCCAGAGGACGCCCGGCGCGCGGCCGACCGCCTTGCGGGAACGGCGCGGTTGCTGGCTGCGGAATTGGGCGAGGCGGCGGCGGAAGGCCCCTTCAAGCCGGAAGCGGCTGCTGCGGCAGGAGAGGCGTTGGGGCTGTTTACGGAAGCTGCTGCATCGCTTCGGGCGGCGGAGGCGAGCGGCAATGCGCCCTCGGGAGATGTGCTGGTGGACGCCGTCGCGGCGGGGCGACCCGTTCTGCTGGCGCCATTGGAGCGGGCCGCTGAGGCGCTCAGGCTCGTCGTCGGCGAAGGGATGGAGAACGGATGATGGGTCCTCACGATTCGATAGGGCACCACGATCATGAGCTGGATGCGCTCGAACTCCGGGTGCAGGCGCTGGAGTCGTTGCTGGTGGAGCGCGGCTATGTCGATCCGGCGGCGATGGACAGGCTGATCGAGACCTATGAGCACGAGGTCGGGCCGCATAACGGCGCGCAGGTGGTGGCCCGCGCCTGGACCGACCCTGAATACAGGGAACGCCTGCTGGCGGATGGCTCCGCCGCCATTGCGGAACTCGGCTTCACCGGCCGGCAGGGCGAGCACATGGTGGTCGTGGAGAACACGGCGCAGGTCCACAATCTTGTCGTCTGCACGCTCTGCTCCTGCTACCCGTGGCCGGTGCTGGGGTTGCCGCCGGTCTGGTACAAGGCGCCGCCATACCGCGCCCGCGCCGTGATCGAGCCGCGCGCCGTGCTCGCCGAATTCGGCACGGAAGTGGCCGAGGATGTCGAGGTTAGGGTGTGGGATTCGACCGCCGAAATTCGCTAC
>MPNF01000230.1 GCA_002238885.1 Alphaproteobacteria bacterium bin95
TCAGCCTGATAACGCCGCCGGTCGGCCTCAACGTCTTCGTGCTCTCGGGCGTGCTCAAGGACGTCAAGACCAGCACGGTATTCAAGGGCGTGACGCCATTCTGGTGCGCCGATATCGGGCGCCTTGCACTCCTGGTCGCATTTCCCGCGCTTTCGCTCGCCCTGCCGCGGCTGTTCTACGGCTGAGCGGGGACCGGGCGGGTCAGGCCGCGGCGCGCTCCTGTGCGTCGGGCCGCCAGGCCGGAAGGGGCGCGCCTTCCACGGTGACGCGGTGCATGAGGCGGCGGTGGCCGGCATAGTCGTTGAGCGCATAATGCCAGGTCGCGCGGTTGTCCCAGAAGACCACCGTCCCGGGTTCGAAGCGCACCCGGCAGGTGAATTCCGGCCGGCCCCCGTGCCCGTAGAGCATCTGCAGCAGCGGGCGGCTTTCCTCGACCGTCCAGCCGTCGAAGCGCACGGTGAAGCCGCGGTTGACATAGAGCGAGGGCCGCCCGCTGACCGGATGGCGGATGACGACCGGATGCACGGCGTCCTGCAATGCGGCCTCGTTGTTGCCGAGCCGGCCGGCGAGGTCGCTGCCGTCCTTCACATAGTCGGCGCGCGTCCCGAAGACATGGCGGCTCGAATGCACGGCCTTCATGCCGGAGAGCATCGCCTTCAGCCCGTCCGACAAGGCGTCGTAAGCGGCATACATGCTGGAGAATTGCGTGTCGCCGCCGAAGGGCGGCAATTCGCGCGCAACAAGGATCGAGCCCAGCGCCGGCTCGATGTCATAGGTGTGGTCGGTATGCCAGGCGCCGCCGATATTCTCCTTCTGATCAGGCTCCTTGCGCACCTCGGCGATGCCCGGATAGCCGTCCGCCGCCTTGAAGAAGCGGTTGATGTTGACGCCGCCGAACGCCTCGCCCATGGCAAGGTGGCCTTCCGGCGACAGGGACTGACCGCGAAACACCAGCACGCCGTATTCGCCGAGCCCAGCCTGCAGCGCCTCCACGCGCTCCGGGGTCAGCTCCCGCTCCAGATCGATGCCAAAGACCTCCGCGCCACATGCGCCCGAAATCGGGGTGAAATCCATTACCGTGCCTCCGTCGCTCTGCGTGCAATATAGCGCGCCGGAAGAAAACGGGGAGAGCCGAAATGACCCGGACCGCCTTCAAATCCGCAACCGGCCTCGCTGCCATGACCCGCAAGCGCGGGACCGGGCCGGAGGAGCTGCTGGACCTCTATTTCGAACTTGTCGCCGCCCCGCCGGTAAATCGACCGCTATATCTATCGATGGCGCCATCCGGAAAATCGAAGAGGTCCGACCTATCGCAACGCGATACGACAAAGCCCGCGAAAGCTACCGAGCCTTACTCCATGCCTGCTCCACCGTCGCAAATGCACAACGAGTTTCAACGGCCTTAAAACGACTTGAACACTACGCTCGGCAGCCACAGCGCCAGTCCCGGGAACCAGTACACCAGCGCCAGCACCACCAGTTCCAGGAGGATGAACGGAATCACGCCGCGGTACATATCCGCCAGCTTGATCTCCGGCGGGCTGATGCCGCGCAGGTAGAAGATGGCAGGCGCCATCGGCGGCGTCAGGTAGCTGGTCTGGATGACGATCAGGAACATGATGCAGAACCAGACGTCGTCGACGCCCATCTTGCGCAGCACGGCGACCGCCACCGGGATGATGATCAGCACGATGGAAATCAGATCCAGCACGAAACCGGCGATGAAGGCGATGAACAGCAAGATGAAGATGGTCGCGGTCGCGGAGAGGTCTGCCGCCGCCAGCAACCCTTCCACGGCGCTGATCCCGCCGAGCGCCACGAACACGCCGGCGAACATGGTCCCGCCGAGCAGAATGGTCAGGATCATGGCCGTCACCTGGAGCGTCTTCATGAACGCCGAGTGCAAGGTGGCGACGTTGAACCGGCCGTACACGACGGTCAGGATGACGGTGCCGATGGCGCCCATCGCCGCCGCCTCGGTAGGCGTTGCCCAGCCGAGCATGATCGTGCCGAGCACGGAGAAGATGAGCACCAGCGGCGGCACCATGGCCGTTGCCGTGATGTAGATACGCTGGGTCATGGGCGGATCGTCGTCGCTCGGCGGCAGGCGCGGCCCGTCCCCGGGCTTCAGCATGCACCGCACCAGGATGTAGATCACGTAGGACAGCGCGAGCAGCAGTCCCGGGAACAGCATGCCGACGAACAGGTCGCCCACCGACACGTCGGCCACCGGACCGAGGATGACCACCACCACCGACGGCGGGATTATGGTGCCGAGCGAGCCGCCCGCGCAGATGGTGCCGGAGATGAGGCCCTTGTCGTACGCATAGCGCAGCATGATCGGGATGGCGAGCAGACCGACCACCGACTCGGTCGCTCCCACAACGCCGCTCGCCGCGGCGAACACGACGCACAGCAACACCGTGCCGACCGCCAGACCGCCCGGCAACCGGCGGGTCCAAAGGTGAATGGCCTCGAACAGGCGTTCGGCGATGCCGGAGCGCTCCAGCATCACGCCCATGAAGACGAACAGCGGCACGGCGGCCAGAACGTAGTAGGAGGCGACGTCGTCGACCTTCGCCACGAGCTGATAGACCAGCGCGTCGCCGAAGCGGTAGTAACCGAAGATGACGGCGATTCCCATCAGCGACCACGCCACCGGGAACCCCATGAAGATGGCCACCATCAAGGCGGGAAACATCATGAGGCCGATGCCGAGAGTCATAGATCGACTCCATGCGATTCGAAGCCTTCCTCCTCGGCCAGGCCGAGGAGGACGCGCGCCGACCTGACAAGCTCGGCGAACGCCTGCAGGCACAGTACCGCGAAGGCGATGACCCAGACCGTTCTGAACGGCCAGATCACCGGATTCCAGGCGGATTCACCGGAAACTTCACCGCTCTCGACTGCCTCGTAGGCATATTCGTAGAGTCCGAAGGTGACCCAGATTGCACCCGGTAACATCAGGAACACGAAGCCGCAGACATTCACAGTCGCTCGGCCCTTCGGCCCGATATTGTCGTAGATGAAGTCGACGCGGATGTGGCCGCGCTCCTTCATGCAGTATGCCATGCCGCACAGGTAGCAGGTGCCTGCGAGCATGTAGCCCACCTCGTAGGCCCAGAAGGTCGGCGCGTCGAACAGGTGGCGCGCCAGCACCTCGTAGACCATGGACAGAATGAGCGGAGCCATGACCCAGGCGCCGATGACGCCCAGGAGCTGGGAGAGGCGCTCTATTCCTCCGATGAGGGCAACCATACTGTGTCACTCCTCATCGCTGAGGCGAGTTGAGCGCGGGGCCCCGACCGCGGCGGCCGCGAACACCGTGACGGGAACCGGGCGGGCCACGCGGCCCGCCCGCTCGGACACCCCTAGCGGTAGCGGTGCGCCTCGGACCACGTCGCGGCGTAGTCCTGCTGGCTATTCCAGACGCGCGCGAACCATTCGTTCTCGCTGGCCTGCTTAGCGGCCCACTCGTCCGTGGCGGTCTTGGCCTTGGCGATGAAGTCCGCATCGAGATCGACGACCTCGTTGCCGCCCTTCAGGAAGTTCAGGAAGGACGGCGCGTCCTGGTGGCCGATTTCCATCCAGAAGTTGAACGTCATGCGCTCGCCCGCTCGCTGAAGCAACGTCTTGTTGCGGTCGGAGAGCTTGTCCCAGACGTCCTTGTTGACCTGGCACTCGTGGAACGCGGTCGGCTGATGGATGCCGGGCACCATGATGTATTTGGCGATTTTTTCGTAACCGGCCGACTCGTTCATCCACGGCGTGCCCCACTCGATGCCGTCCACCACCTTGCGCTCGAGCGCCGGATAAACCTCGGCGCCGGGCAGGATGACCGTGGACGCGCCGAGCGTTTGCGCGATCTCGGCCCAGGCGCCGGAAGTGCGCACCTTCATGCCCTCGTAGTCGGCCAGCGACTCCACACGCTTGTGGCCGTGCATGAACACCTCGGGAGGCGCGGAACCGCAAGGAACTGAGGCGACGTTGAACTTGTCCAGGCGCCACTCCATCAGCAGGTCGGCGCCGCCGCCACGGAACATCCAGTGGACCATCTTCTCGTGTTCCATGGTGCCGGCGAAGCCGCCGAACAGCACGCCGGTCCGGTCGACGCCCCAGTCGTAGCCGGCCCAGTTATGGCTGATCTCCGCGACGCCCTTGCGCACGGTTTCGGTCACTTTGAGCGCCTTCCCGAGCGTGCCGCCCGGGAACACCTCGACCTTGATGTCACCGTTGGTAAGGAACTCGATCTCCTTGGCGATGCCCTTGGCGGTGTACTCGAGCAGCGGTCCGCCGCCCCACGGCGTGGCCATGCTCCACTGCTCTGCACTCGCAGGAACGCTGGATACGCCGAGTCCGACGACCAACGCTATGGCCCCCGTGATTGTCGATTTGGTTCTCATTCTGGTTTCCCCACTGTGTCGGTAACCGTAACGCGTGAGTCGCGCGCCGACTGCACCAAAGCGGCGGATGTCACTTCCCCCGCATCGCCGCGTGAGTTAGGCCCAAGGCGTTGCGTATTGTCAAATCGCGGCAGGAACGGGCACACCCCGAGTCGAGGCGTCCAAACACTCGCCTGAAGCTCTCCGGTTCAGCGCTTCAGCCGGTTGGCGCTCCGCGGGCCGTCGCCTAGCGACGCCGGGAACACCCGGCGGCCTTTCCACTCAAGTCCATCGAGGCCGATGCGCGCCGGCTTGCGGCATCCGATGAGCAACAGGAGGCGAAAGAGTGCGACCTGCCCGGGCCATCGGGTTTCGTGCAATATAGCGAGCCGGGAGGAAAGGGGAGAGCCACCATGACCGAAACTGCGTTTAAGTCCGCAACCGAACTCGCCGCCATGATCCGCAAGCGGGAGATCGGGGCGGAGGAGTTGCTCGACCTCTATTTTGAACGCATCGACAAGCACAACCCGGCCCTGAATGCGGTTATCTGGGAGGATCGCGAAGGCGCGCGGGAAACGGCGCGGGCCGCCGACAACGCAGCCGTCCGGGGCGGGGACCTGCCGCCGCTCCACGGCGTGCCCATGACGATCAAGGAAAGCTACGACCTCGCCGGCTCGCCGACGACCTGGGGCGACCCCGAGTTCCGGGACAATATTGCGGAAACGGACAGCGTGTCGGTAGAGCGACTGAAAGCGGCCGGCGTCAATCTCTTCGGCAAGACCAATGTGCCGCTCATGCTGGCGGACTGGCAGAGCTACAACGACATTTACGGCGTCACCAACAATCCTTGGGACCTCGGGCGCACGCCGGGCGGCTCCTCCGGCGGTTCGGGGGCGGCGCTGGCGGCCGGCATGACCGGCATCGAGGCCGGCAGCGATATCGGCGCCTCGATCCGCAACCCAGCGCATTATTGCGGCGTGTTCGGCCACAAGCCGAGCTGGGGCATCTGCCCGCCCCGCGGGCAGGCCCTGCCGGGCGTGCTGGCACAATCCGACATCTCGGTGGTCGGGCCGCTGGCGCGCTCGGCGGACGATCTGGAAGCGGCGCTGGATGCGATGGCGGGACCCGACGACATGGCGGCGGCGGGCTACCGGCTGGACCTGCCCGGCCCGCGCGTGTCGGGCTTCGAGGGGCTGCGCGTCGCGGTGATGCTGGAGGCCGAACCCTCCGAGGTCGATACCGTTT
>MPNF01000231.1 GCA_002238885.1 Alphaproteobacteria bacterium bin95
ACGGGGCGCCCTCGGTCGAGGCGGCGTTGCCCGTCGCGCAGGAGGAGCTGACGCAAATGTCCGAGCTCTGCGAAGACCACGACACCAACACGCTGCTGACGGTCGCCCGAGAACTCACCGAGTCCGGCGTGCGCGAAAGCTTCCGCTCCATCAAACCCCAGGACGCCGGCCTCGAACAATTCGCCATCCACGGCGATCTGGAGGGGTGAAGGCGTTTAGCGGCCCGTCACCCTTTCGTCTCTCCCAGCCACCGCGCCAGCGCTTTCGCAGGGTCGGCTATTTCCTCGACCGACGTGTACCAGTAGTCCTCCCAGCCGGTGGCGGGCAGGCCGGCGAAGACCATGAGGTTGAGGGGGTATTGCTCGCTGTCGGTGCAGCGGCGGAAATCGTCGCGGAACAGGAAGACGGGCTTGTCCCAGGCGAACGCCATGCCGAGCTCCACCATCACGCCCTCGTCCGGCGGGCAGCCGTTGACCACCGCGAACAGCCCGTCCGCCTCGCGCACGTCGCGCATGTCCGCCTGCGCGATGCGCCACGCCCAGCCGGGAGCGGCGCGGTCGATCTGGTTGTTGCGCGAGAAGGGCTCCCACACCTCCGCGCCGGCGGCCGCCAGCGCCGCTTCCAGCGCCTTGAGCGGCCCCTGCTTCTGCTGCGCCGAGAAGCCGTAAGGGTTTGCCAGGTAAAGCGTCTTGCGCGCGTTCATCTCACAGCCTTTCTCGGCCCTACCAGTCGGGCGGGGTCCACTCGGCGCCTTCGTCCAGCGGAAAGACCGGACGCGGCAGCCTTTGCCATCGGAAGCGGTCCAGCACCGGGGAGGTGAGCCCGGCCGTATCGACCTCGAAGACCTGCGTGGGCGGGAACCAGGGCATGAAGCCCGCGCGGAAATGGCCCCGCGACTTGACGCAGACGACCCGCGCCTCGGCGATATCGAGGCCGAAGCTCTCGAAGAACATCGGGTCGGCGGTCTGGTGGCGCGCGCCGATGACGATGACGGTGATGCCGTCCGGCCCGCCGATCTGCAGCGCGGCCGACGGCCCCAAATCCACCAGCCGGCCCCGGTAGATGCCGAGCCGGCCAACGAAGCGCCCGTCCGTCAGTTTCAGGACTCGCGCCGGCGCCCGGAACTCTTTAGAGAACTCCGTGTCGCCTTCGCGGTTGAACGCCGCCTCGAATTCCGCGCCTTCGCCGAGCCGGTGCGCCTCCAGCGCCAACGCGGGATCGAAGAAGGAGCCGTAATAGACGCGCTTCGCTTCCGCCTTGACGAGCGCACGCAGGAGCCAGGTGGTGCGCCCTTCCCCGCCGCCGCCCGGATTGTCGCCGGCGTCGGAGAAGATGATCGCAGGGCGGGAGGGGTCGCCCGCCGTTTCGAGCGCCATCGCTGCGGCTGCCTCCACCGACATGAGGTCGCGCCAGAAGCGCTGCCGCATCGACCATCCGTAGTCCGCGATCTCGCGCGCCAACGACCGCGCGAGCGCCTCGTCCTCGCGCGCCGTCACCACGATGGCGACACCGTTCTTCGGCGTGTCCGAGAAGACGAAGCCGCCTAGAATCGTGACGTTGACGATTTCGCCGCCCGACTCGCGCATCCGCCGCTGGCCGTATTGGATCATGTCCGCATATGGCCCCTCCGCAGTCAGCAGGGTCACGCTCGGCGGCGTCAGCGGCAGGCGGATGAAAGCCGATTTCGGCCGCATCCCGGCCAGCATCTTGCGCATGGCGAAGGCCGCCTCGTCCCCGCGCTGGCGCATATCGACATGGGGGTTGGTGGTGTAGCCAATCAGGATGTCCGCCGCCTCGACCAGACGCTCGGAGAGGTTGGCATGCAGGTCGTGCGTCACGATCACGGGGACCTTCGCCCCGGCAAGCGCGCGCAGCCGCGCCACGATCTCGCCGTCCGGGTCCAGCGTCTCCGTCGTGGTCATGGCGCCGTGATTGGCGATGAAGACGCCGTCCACCGGGCCGGCCTCGGCCAGCATCGCCTCCATGCGCTCCAGGCAGCCCGAGATGAAGCTCCACTCCGCCGGGCCCCAGGGCGGGTTGTTGGCGAACAGCAGCGGCACCGGCTCCCACGAGCCCGTCGCATCCATCGCCTGCACGAAGGCGGCCATCTCGGCCGGCATCGCCGAGACCTCGGCCCGTGCGTCTTTCAGTAAATCGTCGCCCTCCCGGTAGTAGTGCCGGCGGAAATCGGCTTCCGTCGTCGGCGGGGCGAATGCATTGCTTTCAAGCATGATGCCCAGAAGGGCGATGCGCGGCGGGTTCATCGGGTTATGGCTTCCGTTCCGGTATCCCGTCGACTTACCACAACCTGTCGCTCGCGCCCCCCCGTGCTACCGGCGAGGCGCCGCAGATCGTACCCGACGGCCAGCATCGCGGGAACGACGAACAGCACGAGCAAGGTCGCCATGGCCAGCCCCGCCACGATGGTTAGCGCCACGGGAATCAGGAATTGGGCCTGCAGGCTCGTCTCGAAACAGAGCGGCAGCAGGCCGCTGATGGTGGTAAGCGAGGTGAGGATCACCGCGCGCAGGCGGTCGCACGCGCCGTCCTCTATGGCCCGGTGAACGGACTTTCCCTCCTGCTCGTGGTCTGTGATCGCCACGATGAGCACGATCGAATCGTTGATGACGATGCCGGACAGCCCGATCATGCCGATCATCGAAAGGATGGTGAGGTCGAAGCCGGTGAAGTAGTGGCCGAGCGCGACCCCGATGAAGCCGAGCGGCACCACCGCCAGCACCGCTACCGGCCGGCTGTAGCTGCCGAAGATCCATGCCAGCACGAGGAACATGCCCGCAAGCCCGATGCCGGCGCCCACGCCCATGTCGGCGAAAGTCTCCGCCTGCTCCTCCGCCTTGCCGGCAAAGCGCCATTCGAGGCCGGCGTCCGCGGCGATCTTCGCAACACCGTCACGCCGGAGTGCCGCGAGCACGACATTGTTGGTGGTGACGGTCTCGTCCGCCTCTGCCGTAACGGAGACCTCGCGCCGGCCCCGTTCGCGGCGAATGACGTCATAGCCGCTGGAGGGGGTCACGGTGACGACGGCGCTCAGCGGCACCTCGCTGCCATTCGGACCAAAGAGATAGAGCGCGCCGAGCCCGCCGGGATTCTCCTTTTGCCGAACCCTTACCTCCACCTCTTCGTCGCCCCTGGCGAAACGCAGCGCGATGTCGCCCTGAAGCGCGCTGCGAATCTGGTTTCCCGCCCGTGCGATGTCGAAGCCCATCGCGCGGCCCGCCGGCGTTATCCTCAACTGCATTTCGCGGCTGCCATACGCCAGGTTGTCTCCGATGGCGCTCACGCCCGGATAGGATGCCAGAAGGGCCCTCACGCGCCCGGCGGCCGCCTTGAGGTCGTCCAGGTCGTCGCCGGAGAGGCGCACATCGATCTCGCGGCCCGGAGGCCCGGCCGTCGCGGCGCGGACGGTCAGGGCGTCGGCTCCGACGATCGGCCCGATACTGTCCCGCCACATTTGCACGAACGCTTCGGTTCGCACCTCGCGCTTGTCTGAGTCGACGAGCTGCACGACCACGGCGCCCACCGTGTCGTCGCGCTGGCGGGGCCCCCCGGGGCTCTGGGTGCGCTCGGTGCCCTCCACGACGAGCGACGTGTGGATCAGGCCGGGTTCGCCGAAAGCCTCGGCGGCGGCGCGGGCGCCTCGCTCTATCCGAAACAGGCGTTCGCGCGTCTCCTCGCGGGTCGTTCCCGGAACCATGCGCAGGTTCGCGAATATGTTGTTCGGCTCGACCGAAGGAAAGAAGGTGAAGGCGATGCGCCCGCTTGCGGCAATCCCGACGCTGACAAGGAACAAGCCGACAACGAGCGCCAGTACCAGGTAGCGGTGGACGAGGGCGCGGGCGACCATGCGCCGGAAGGGCCCCTCCCGGAACCGGCGGAAGCCCTCGTCGAATCCCCTGCGGAAGCGCGACGTCCGGCCCTCTGCCGCGGCCGCCGTCGCGGCGAGTGAATGGCGCAGATGGCCGGGCAGCACGAGGAAGCACTCCACCAGGCTCGCCACCAGCGCCAGCACGACGATGATCGGGATTTCCCGGATGATCTGCCCGATAACGCCGCCGATCAGGATCAACGGCAGAAAGGCGGCGATGGTCGTGAGACTCGAACTGAACACCGGGCCCGCCATGCGCCGGGCGCCCTGCATGGCCGCCTGCAACGGGTCGTCGCCCCGGCGCGCGCGCGTCTCGGCATGTTCGGCCACTACGATGGCGTCGTCCACGACGAGGCCGATGGCGAGGATGGTCCCGAAAAGGATTACCATATTGATGGCGTGCCCGAGCGCCCATGCGAGGGCCATAGCGGCCAGCAGGGCGGCGGGAATGCCGGCGGCTACCCAGAGCGCTGTGCGGGCGTTCAGGAAGACGAACAGGACGATCAACACGATGACCATGCCGCCGAGGCCGTTGCGGACCAGCAGGTCGATGCGCTGGTCGATCAGTTCCGCCGCCGCGTCATACTGCCTGACCGTGACGCCCGGTGGCAGCGTCGGCAGGAAGCCGTCGAGAAATTGCGCGGCCGCTTCGGCGGTCTCCAGCGCATCGGCCGTCGTCGCACGCTTGACGATGAGTTCGACCGCCGGGCGGCCCTCGAAGTAGATCCGCGGCTGGTTCTCGTCCCAGGCCTCCGAGACCTCCGCAACTTCGCCCAGGGTCAGCCTGCGCCCGTCCGGAAACGCCCTCACCTCGACGGCGGCGACCTCCTCGGCGGTGCGCGCAAGACCGAGCGAGCGCACGCGGGAAACCGAATGTCCGCCGGTGTCGCCGCCCGGTATGTCGCGCGAAGCGCCCGCGATACGGCTCGAGATTTCCGAAATCGGCAGGTCGAGCGCCAACAGGCTCTGCTGGTCCGCCTCGACCAGGATCCACTCGTCGCGGGCGCCGACCATCTCCACTTCATCGACCCCGGCGCGGATCAGCCCGTCGCGCATCTGGGTCGCCCATGTCTTGAGGGTCCGCTCCGGCAGGTTCCCCGAAAGGACGATGCGCAGCAGGTTCTCGTATCGCACGACGCGCCGGATCCAGGGCGCCTCGCTGTCCTCGGGCAGAGTCGCAACGCGGGATATGGCGGCGTCCACATCCGCCAGCGCCGCCTGCATGTCGCTGCCGGCCTCGTACTCCACGCTGATGCTGGCGCGGCCTTCCTGGGAGTTGGAAACAACCCGCTTCACCCGGTCGAGGAACCGGACTTCGGGCTCGATCGCCTGGACGATGGCGTTGTCCACATCCTCTGCGCCAGCGCCGGGCCAGGTTACGGTGACGAGAACCACGTCGATGCCGAAATCCGGGAAGAACTGCTTGTTCATCCGCGAGAGCGCGAGCAGGCCGATAACCAGCATCGCCGCCATCAGCAGGTTCGCCGCCGTCGGGTGACGCGCGAACAGCGCAATCAAGGGACGATGACCTTGACGCCGGGGGCGATTTCCGGGAAGCGCGTCAGCACGATGCGCTCGCCGTTCTCGAGCGGCCCCTGCACCAGCAGGGTCTCGCCTTCGCGCGCGCGCACAGCGACCTCGACGGCCTCCAGCCGGTCGTCGGCGCCGACCCGATAGACCCTCCCGCCGTCGAACACCGCCGAGGCGGGCAGGCGCACGGCGTC